>CAMZBG010000014.1 GCA_947304495.1 uncultured Clostridia bacterium
AACGCCAACGATAGTGTAATGCGAAAATAGGTAGTTGCTGGTATTTTTTTTATGCCTTTTTTTGAATTTGTGATATAATTCTTCATATAAAATAATAATCGACAACGTCATTAATAAAATGACGCTTTTTCTTTTACATAATTTTTACTGTAAAAGTGTATAATTTAATATATACAAATGCAAAAAGTAGACAGGTATGGTATAATGAAATAGAGGTGTAAGTATGCGTGTTATTGTAAGTGCTGGTGGCACTGGTGGACATATATATCCTGCTATTGCTATTATTAGCAAAATAAAAGAAGAAGAACCAAATAGTGAATTTCTATATATTGGCACTTCGGACCGTATGGAAAAAGATTTAATTCCAGAATTAGGTATTAAATATGAAGAAATAAAAGTAAGTGGCCTTAAAAGAAAATTGACACTAGAAAATGTCAAAGTACTATATCAATTTTTTAGAGCCAGAGGAAAATGTAAAAAAATAATTTCTGCCTTTGATCCCGATATCGTAATCGGAGCTGGAGGCTATGTAACAGGTCCTGTCATTTGGGCAGCTAAAAAATTAGGTAAAAAAACTTTTATCCATGAACAAAATTCCGTTGTTGGTCTATCAAATAAATACTTAACTAAATATGCCGATAAAATTGGGGTATCATTTCCTTCAACATTATCTGCTTTTCCTAAAGACAAAGTAGTCTTAACTGGTAATCCATGTAGTGAAAAAGCATTAGGTATGAAAAAAGCCAAAAAAGAAGATTATGGATTATCCAAAAATAAGAAATTAGTATTAATTGTTATGGGAAGCCTAGGAAGTAGAACAGTCAATGATAAAATAGTTTCATTCCTAGATGACTTTAAAGATAAGGATTATGAAGTAATGTTTGTTACCGGCAATTCATATTATGAAAAAGTAAAAGATATGAAAGTTCCATCGAACGTTAAAATTGTACCATTTGTTTATGAAATGCCATCTTTAATGAAAGTAACTGATTTGATGATATCGAGAGCTGGTGCATCGACGATGAGCGAAATGCTAGTTTTAAATGTTCCAACAATCTTTATCCCTAGCCCATATGTAACTAATAATCATCAATACATGAATGCTATGGACTTGGTTAACGATAACGCCGCTTTAATCCTTGAAGAAAAAGATTTAAATAAAGATAATCTAATAAATCTAATTGATAATACCTTAAATAATAAAGAAACATATAATAATATCAAAAATAATTTAAAAAAATTAGGAATAAAAGATAGTGGGGAAAGAATATACGAAGTACTAAAAGGAATGATGATGGATGATAAAAAGTTTTTTTGATGAACACAATATCTCTTACGAAAAAGATGCTTCCTTAAAAAAATATAATACGTTTAGATTAAATACTAAATGCTCATATCTAGTATTTCCTAAAAATAAGGAAGAACTTATAACCATTGTAAGAAAATTAAAAAAAGAAGATCTAAAATATCTAATTCTAGGTAACGGATCTAATATTATCTTCAAAGATGATTATTATGATGGAATAGTAATTAGATTAGATAATCTAAATAATATCACATATAATGGTAATATTGTTGTTGCTGAAGCTGGTTGTTCATTAATAAAATTAGCCTTAGAAACAATAGAAAAAGGTTTATCTGGATTAGAATTTGCAGCTGGTATTCCTGGCTTTGTCGGCGCTTCCACCGCAATGAATGCCGGAGCCTATAATAGCGATATGTCAGAAGTTGTAAAAGAAGCCTTAGTTTTAGATGAAAAATTAGAATTGATAACTATGACTAAAGATGACATCGAATTTGAATACCGTAACTCCTTTTTGAAAAAACATAAAGAATATATTGTCCTAGAGACAATGTTTGAATTAACTTCTGGTAATCCTCAAGAGATGAAAGAACAAGTCACTGAAAGAAGAACTAAACGTTTAGCATCTCAGCCACTAGATATGCCAAGTGCTGGTAGTGTTTTCAGAAATCCTGAAGGCATGTATGCTGGAGCTCTTATCGAAGAAGTTGGTTTAAAAGGTTATAAAATTGGCGGGGCAATGGTATCAAAAAAACATGCTAACTTTATTGTCAATGCTGGTGATGCTACCGGTAAAGATATTATTGATTTAATAAATAAAATCCAAAAAGATGTAAAAGAAAAATATAACGTTGAATTAAAACTAGAACAAATAATAGTTGAATAGGTGTGATAATATGGCTAAAAAGAAAGTAAAAATTAAAGTTAAAAAAAAGAAACTAAACTTTATTCGTGTTTTTGTTGCCCTTGCAGTTATCTTATTTTTTGCTTTCTCATTGACATATATCGTTAATCTACCAATTAAAAACATCTATATCATAGGTAATGAAATAGTGCCTGATAAAGAAATAATTGAATTAGCAGAATTGACTGATTATCCACCATATTTAGAAACCTATCTTAATGATATTAAAGGCAAAATATTAAAAAATCAATATATTAAAGATGTTAAAATAAAAAGAAAATTAATAAACAAAATATATATTGAAATAGAAGAATATAAACCAATTGCTATATACAATAAAAAAGTAATCTTATCTTCAAATAAACAAGTAGAAAATATATATAATATTGACTATTTACCATATGTCACCAACAATATTGATCAAATATATGATAGTTTTGTAACCAGTTTTGGTAAAATAAATAAAGATACATTACTAAAGATTTCACAGATTGAATATTCCCCAAATGATGTTGATAAAGAAAGATTTATTCTTTATATGGTAGATGCCAATTACGTTCATATAACCCTTACGAGAATTCAAAAAGTAAACAAATATAATTCCATAGTTAGTGAATTAGAAAATAAAAAAGGTATCATATATCTTGATTCAGGAGACTATGTTGAAATTAAAGGTTGACATAAATAAATAGTTATAATATAATTGAAATAAGATAGGTAGGTGGCTTATGAAATTGAATAATAAAGGGCAAACGTTAGTTGAATATGTATTGATAATATCGCTAATAACAGTTGTTGCTATCGCAGTTGTAAAAATATTTGGCGGTTATTTAAAGGATTCAGTCACCAAAATGGGCTGCGAAATGATGGATAAAGAATTCATCGAAGGAGCCAAAATAGGCGAAGGTTATTGCGAAGGCGATGCCGATAGAATGTTAACAGATTAAGGCCATATGGTCTTTTTTTTTATCATAAAAATACACACAAAAGAATAAATTGTATCGAATTAGCAATAAAATATTGACATTGCTAAAATAAGTGCTATAATTAATTTAGCAATCAAAAAATACCATTGCTAAGGAAGTGATGTTTTGATAACTGAAAGACAAAAAAATATTCTTAGATTTATTGTCGAAGAATATGTTAAAACCGTAAAACCGGTTAGTTCAAATGAAATATGTAAAAGTCTAAATTGTTCTAGTGCTACCATTAGAAATGAAATGGTTATCCTAGAGGAATTAGGGTACTTAGAGAAAAATCATTTTGCTTCAGGCAGACAACCAAGTGAAGCAGGATACAAATACTATGTTGAAAATTTAATGGCTTCAAAAGATATAACAGATGAAGATATGTCAAAACTTCAAACAATATTTCATAATAAGTCATTAGTATTATCTGATGCTATTGAAAAAAGTATTGCTCTTATTGCTGAAATTACTAACTATACATCTGTTGTCTTAGGTAAATCATCCAGTGAAAATAAATTAAAGAAGGTTGAAGTATTATCACTTGAAGAAGATAAAGTACTAGTAATGCTAATAACAGATAAAGGGTATGTTGAATACAAAAATTTATACTTACCTGATACCGATATAGAAGAAGTAATTAAGACAGTAAACCTAATTAACAAGATGATTGCCGGTACACCAATTAATGAAATTGGTGAGAAATTAGAATATGATGTAAAACCAATTATTGGTAAATATGTAAAACAACATGAAGTATTATATAATGCTTTCTATGATGCCTTTACTAGCTTTACTAATAAAGCAAGTGATGTTCACTTTGCGGGTAAAAATAATTTCTTAAAACAACCAGAATTTAACAATATCGAAAAAGTTAAAGAAATGCTTAATAAATTTGACGATGTCGAAGCTATCAGTGAAATGCAAGAAGATAAAAATGGCATAAATATTTATATTGGTAAAGATTCAGAATTATCTGATGATGTATCTGTTATTAAAACTAAATACAAAGTTGATGGTGAAGAAGGCACTATTGCTATCATAGGACCAAAGAGAATGGAATATGAAAGAGTAGTGAACTTATTAAATTATATAAAAGAAAATATTGAAGATCAAAATGATTTATAGAAAAGAGGTTATGATGAGTAAAAAGAAACATATAGAAGAAGAAAAGAAAAAATGTACATGTGGTGATAATTGCACTTGTGGTGATAATTGCGAGTGTGGTGATAATTGCACATGTGGCGATAACTGTGAGTGCGGAGATAATTGTGAATGTGGTAGTGAATGCCATTGCAATGAATCAGAAAGTGAAAATATCAAATCATTAAACAACCGAATTAAAGAACTTGAAGATAATGTTCTTCGTAGTCAAGCTGAACTTTTGAATTATCGTAAACGTAAAGATGAAGAAACAGCTAGAATTATAAAATATGCCGAAGAAGATGTTTTAGCAAGCTTCCTTCCTATCTTAGATAACTTTGAAAGAGCTATCAGTATGGATGACAATAATTTTGGTGATGAAACATCAAAATTTCTTGAAGGATTTAGACTTGTTTATAATCAAACATTGGCTCTTTTAACAAAATTTGAAGTAAAAGAAATAGATTGCTTAGGCAAAGAATTTGATCCTGCATTGGAACAAGCTATTGCCACTGAAAAAGATAAAACTAAACCATCAGGTATAGTCTTAAAAGTATATCAAAAAGGTTATACATATAAAGATAAAGTATTGAGACATGCCATGGTTATTGTAAACGAATAGAAAAAGGAGAGATAAATATGAGTAAAATAATAGGTATCGATTTAGGTACAACAAATAGTTGTGTTGCAATTTACGAAGGTGGAGAAGCAAAAGTAATCACTAATCCAGAAGGAATGCGTACTACTCCATCAGTCGTAGCATTTAAAAAAGGAGAAATCATTGTTGGTGCTAAAGCCAAAAACCAAATGGTAACTAACAAAGATACAATTTCTTCAATTAAAAGAAAGATGGGTACAAGCGATAAAGTACACGCTAATGATAAAGATTATACTCCAGAAGAAATATCTGCTATGATCTTAGGTGATTTAAAGAAAACAGCTGAAGCATATCTTGGTGAAAGTGTATCTAGAGCTGTAATTACAGTTCCTGCATACTTTAACGATTCACAACGTCAAGCAACTAAAAATGCTGGTAAAATTGCTGGCCTTGAAGTTGAAAGAATTATCAATGAACCAACTGCTGCTGCTCTAGCATATGGACTAGACAAACAAGAAAAAACACAGACAGTATTGGTATATGACCTAGGTGGAGGAACATTCGATGTATCCATTCTAGAATTAGGCGATGGCGTTTTCGAAGTAAAATCAACAAGTGGAAATAATAAACTTGGTGGCGATGACTTCGATGAAAGAATTATGGATTGGATGGTTAAAGAATTTAAGAAAGAAACAGGCGTTGACTTATCTAGTGATAAGATGGCTATGCAAAGAGTAAAAGATGCTGCTGAAAAAGCTAAAAAAGATCTATCTGGAATGTCATCAACAGAAATTTCATTACCATTTATTTCACAAGGAGAAGATGGCCCAATTCATCTAAATATGAATTTAACCAAAGCTAAATTTGAAGATTTAATCAGTGATTTAGTAGAGTCAACACTAGAACCAGTAAGAAAAGCATTAAAAGATGCTAAATTAAAAGCTAGTGATATTGATAAAGTATTACTAGTTGGTGGGTCTACAAGAATACCATGTGTTCAAGAATTAGTTAAAAAAGAATTAGGTAAAGAACCTTCAAAAGAAGTAAACCCAGATGAAGTAGTTGCTATGGGCGCTGCTATTCAAGGTGGCGTTTTAACAGGCGATGTTAATGATATTGTCTTACTAGATGTTACTCCATTATCATTAGGAATTGAAACCTTAGGTGGAGTTATGACTGTATTAATTCCAAGAAATACAACTATTCCAACTAGTAAGAGCCAAGTATTCTCAACAGCTGCTGATAATCAACCAGCCGTAGATATTCACGTACTACAAGGTGAAAGAAGTATGGCTAACGACAACAAGACACTAGGTAATTTCCAACTTACTAATATTCCACCAGCACCAAGAGGAGTACCACAAATTGAAGTAACTTTTGATATTGATGCTAATGGTATTGTTAATGTTAAAGCCAAAGATTTAGGAACTAACAAAGAACAATCAATTACCATAACAGCTACCAATACATTGACAGATGAAGAAATTGACAAGATGATGAAAGAAGCAGAAGCTCATAAAGAAGAAGATAATAAGAAGAAAGAAGAAGCAGATACTAAAAATGATGCTGAACAAGTAATCTTTATGACTGAAAAAGCTCTTAAAGATCTTGGCGATAAAGTAGATACAAAAGATAAAGAAGAAGCCGAAAAATTAATTGAAAAAACTAAGAAAGCCCTTGAAGGTGAAGATTTAGACAAGATTAAATCTGCTAAAGATGAATTGCTAGCCAAAGCTAATGAACTAGCAACAAAAGTATATGAAGAGGCTGCTAAAAAGAACCAAGCTTCTGAAACTACTAACGAAGAAGAATCAAATGATTCTAAAAAAGATAACGATGATGTCGTAGACGCTGAATATGAAGAAAAATAATCGTAAAAAGTTCTAGACCCCTAGAACTTCTTACTTATGCTTAAGGAGGTATTATGAATAAAAGAGATTATTATGAAGTCCTTGGTGTTGATAAAAACGCCTCTGAAGCCGATATTAAAAGCGCCTTTAGAAAATTAGCTAAAAAGTATCATCCAGATGTTTCTAAAGAAGAAAACGCCGCTGAAAAGTTTAAAGAAGCACAAGAAGCATATGCCGTTTTATCAGATCCAGAAAAAAGAAAACAATATGATCAATTTGGACATAGTGCATTCACTAATGCTAATGGTGGCTTTACTGGATTTGAAGGTTTTGATTTTAGTAATGTTTCAGATATTTTTGAAGATTTATTCGAAGGAATGGGTTTCTCTACGGGAAGAAGTCGTTCTAGAAAAAGTAATAGTCCAAGAAAAGGTAATGACATATTATATCGTATGACCCTTGATTTTGATGAAGCAGTATATGGTACCAAAAAAGATATCAAAGTCGACGTTGAAGAAGATTGCGATGAATGTCATGGCAAAGGTGGATTCGATTCTAAAACATGCTCTGAATGTCATGGTAGTGGTACTATCACTTCAGAGCAAAGAACGATGTTTGGTAGCTTTCTTTCAAGAACAACTTGTCCATATTGTAAAGGAACAGGTAATACATACGAAAGAACTTGTACCGAATGTCGCGGTAGTGGTAAAGTAACAAATAGAAAGACCATTACTGTTACTATTCCTGCTGGTATCGATAGTGGAAATCGTCTTCGTATAGCTAGTAAGGGTGGAGCAGGTTCTAACGGTGGCCCTAATGGTGATTTATACATTGAATTTACTGTAAGAGATCATGAATTTTATCAAAGGGTTGATGATGATATATATATTGAATTACCATTAACTATCACCGAAGCTACGCTTGGAGCCAAGAAAGAGATTCCTACCTTATATGGTAACGTCGATCTAACTATTCCCCAAGGTACACAAAATGGTGAAAAAATGCGCCTTCGTGGAAAAGGTGTCGAAAATGTAAATACCAAAAGAAAAGGCGACATGTACGTCGTTACTAAAGTAATTATTCCTGAAAAATTGACAAGAGATCAGAAAAAACTATTCGAATCTCTTGCTGAGACTGATTTAGAGAATAGTAAATACTTTAAAACATATAAAAATTGCATCAAATAGATGCTTTTTTTCTTTTATTTTGCTATAATATAAGTTAATTAAAGGTGATATTATGCAACGTTATTTTGCCAAATCTAAAGATAGTAATCAGTTTATCTTAGAAGATACAGATTACCATCATATTAAAAATGTTATGCGTAACCATATAGGGGATCAAATTGAAGTAGTCTATGATACGATGGTATATATATGTAAAATAACTAATTTAAATCCCATAACACTAGAAATAACCGATACCTTAATTCAAAATAGTGAAATGAATATCGATGTAACTATTGCTTTATCACTAGTAAATGAACAAAAATTTGACCTGATAATTCAAAAACTTACTGAATTGGGTGTATCCAATATAATACCGATAAAAACAGAAAGAAGTATTGTTAAATTAGATGCTAAAAAAATCCCTAAAAAAATAGAGAGATGGCAAATGATATGCAAGGAAGCAAGTGAACAATCCAAAAGGATAAAGATTCCTAAAGTCCATAATATAATATCTTTAAAAGAACTAACTAATGTAGAAAATAATTTAAAGTTGATCTGTTCGCTTAGTGAAAATACAAAACCACTTAAAGAGTATTTAAAGCAAGATACTAAAGAAGTATTATTTGTAATTGGCCCTGAAGGCGGTTTTAGCAACCAAGAAGAAAAGATGCTATTAGCAAATAATTTTTTGCCAGTTAGCTTAGGTAAAAGAGTAATGAGGGTTGAAACAGCAGCTATATATGTAGCTAGCATTATAAACTATATATGTGAAGGATGATATTATGAATTTAATCATAGATTTTTACCAAAGTTTAGATACTGTCAATTTAATATTATTTTGGGGAACTATTATTGTTGTTTTGCTACTTTTAATCTTTGCGATTATTATTTCAAATAAGAATAGAGAATTAAAAGAATTAATTATTGAAAAAGAACTTGAATTAGATGATGCTAAAAACGAATTAGCCATAAAGACAGAACAAGATAATCAAAAAGAAATAATTGTCGATAAGAAGATTGAAGAACCTAAAATAGCAATTAAAGTAGTAGAAAAAGAAGAAAAAGTAGAACCCAAAGTGGAGATTAAAGTACCACCAAAAGAAGTAATAAAAGAAGAACCGACAATTGTCGTAAAAGAACAATCTATAATTCAACCAGTTAAAGAAGAAAAAAGATTTATCGCTGAAGAACATGTAATGGAAGATGATAATAAATTTACCCTTCCAAACATTCAAAAAAATAATGTAGAAGCAAATAAAAAGAATATTGAAATAAATATCCCAACTAGACCATATGAAAGAAATGTTTTAAAAGAAATGTCTTTAAATCAAACTTCACCGATTGGTATTGTTAGAGATGCTCCAGAACCAAAACAATATGAAAATGCTAGAGAATTACATGAAATACTTAATGAACCAGAACCTAAGGCAGAAATAAAAGTTAATGTCATTAATCAGAATATAACTAATCAAAATACCAATAGTTATCATAAAGGTAATTATTTAGAAGAATTGTCTAAAAAAATATCACAAACAAATCCTGAAAATGGTATAACTAGAACTCAATATGAAATAAAACAAGAGGAAGATGCTATTATCAGTTTAGAAGAATTAATGAGAAAAAAAGATAGTATCAAAACTATCGATGAAGAAGATGCCGTTATCAGTATTGAAGAATTGATGAGAAAAAAAGACAAATTATATAATATCACCGAAGAAGAAACAGATGACAAATTTATCAGTGAATTAAAAGATTTTAGAAGTGACCTTTAAGGTCACTTTTAAAATGAAAAAACATCCTTAAATATCTCCGATTTTATTGACTATTTTCATTATTAATAGTATATTTATAATAGGTGAGTGTCATGGAAGATAAACAAGCAGATAATAGAATTATTACTAAAAAGCAACAAATTAAAAATATTGATGACAGTATTGGTTTAGAGAAGACCAAACTTCGCAAAATAGATGAAATGCAGGAAGATTTATCAAACCTAAATAAAGATATGTCTAGATTAATTGATTTATTATCAAAATCTGTTAAAGGAAAAGAAGCAGCTCATAGACTAGAAAATATGCAAATATCGACAATGAGACTATATAATAAAGGTAATAATAATCTAGAGGAACTTGTATCTAGTACCAAGAAAAATATCAATAATTTATACAAAGAAAAAGAAAACCTAATTAAAGATAATGAGGAATAATAAAGAATAAAAAAGAGGTGTGTATATGCAAGTAGTTGTAGTCAAAAAAGAAAATTTATACAAATGTCCTTTTCCTAGCGAACTTGTATCTAATTGCTGGGTTAAAGACAACGATGAATTTGGCAACGAAAGAAATCTTGTAATGTTGGAAAAACAAGATAATAGATGGGTACTACTTAGTAACGATAAATGTAAAATCGTCGATAATGATAAAGAAGTTGACAGTGCAATTGTTGCATTAAATAAGTTTTATCTTTTGAAGATATTGTCAAAAGATAATACTACTAATGCCTTAATTTATATCTGTAATGAAAATGATTCATCATATTTGTCATATGAAATAAATCAAGATGGCGAATATACTATAGGCTCAAGCCATGATCAAAGTATAATTCTAAATAGTAATAATATAAGTGAAGAACATGCTGTTTTAATTAAATCAGGAAATAGATTTGCCATAAGAACCATTGATAATAATTATGGTATATACATAAATGGTAAAAAAGAAAGTGAAAAGAATCTTGAAAATGGTGATATTATATTCATCATGGGATATAAAATAATAATTCTTAATAGCTACATTATTATCAATAGCTATGCCAATGGTATTACAATGAATTCTCCTCACATTACTCAAAAAGAACTACCTAAATATGAAGGAGAACTATTAAAAACAATTGATGATGATAATGCTGAATTATATAGCGAAAACGATTATTATTCACGTTCTCCTAGATTTGTAACTACCATTACTGATGAAGAAATGAAAATCGATAGCCCACCAGGAAAAGTAGAGCCAGATGATACTCCAATAATATATACAATTGGTCCTATGTTAACTATGGCTATGTCATCAGTTGTTAGTGCTTCTGTATCTATAACTAACGCCTTAAATGGTAATGGTACATGGTTGACAGTAGCTCCTACTGCTGCCATTTCTCTTGCAATGCTAGGTTCAACTATTTTATGGCCTACATTGATGCGTAAATATAATAGAAAGAAACAAAAAGCTAGAGAAGAAGAAAGACAACAAAAATATATTGAATATCTCGAAGATAAACGCGCAAAATTAGAGAATACCAGAACCAATCAATATCAAATATTAACAGAAAATTATCCTGAACCAAAAAATGTTGAAAACATTGTATTAAATAAACGCCGTAATCTATGGGAAAGACAAATAGATAGTGATGATTTCTTAAATGTTAGATTAGGTTTAGGAACAATTCCATTAAAAGTAAAATTAAATTATTCCAATGAAGACTTTAGTATGTCTAACGATAATTTAAAAGATGAATTAAAGAAAATAGTTGCTACCACTAAAGATATCAATAATGCCCCTGTAACTGCTAATTTAACAGAAAGAAATAAACTAGTAATAATTGGTGAAAAAGCATATCAAGAATCAATTTTAAAGAGCATTATTCTCCAATTAGCTGTATACCACTCATACGATGATTTGAAACTTGTTTTAATGGTAAATAGCAACAGCAGCGATATATGGGAAGATATAAAAATTTTACCACATTTATGGAGTAATTCTAGAGATATTAGGTTCTATGCTGATAATTACGAAGATATGTCAAAAATATCATTCTATCTAGAACAAGTATATATGTCTAGAAAATATACCGATGAAAATGGCAAAAGAGTAGAATTAGATCTAAATTATAAAAACGTTGCTCCATATTACCTAATTATCGTCGACAATATTAAAAAGAATAAAAATATAGAGATAATTAGCAAAATATTATCTGAAGAAAAAAATATTGGTTTTGGTTTGATTATCTTAAATGATGGTATTGGAAACTTACCAGATGAATGCAATGATTTCTTAACCGCTGCTGGTGAAAAATCAGCTATCATCAAAAATGATTTAAATAAGAATAATCAACAGACATTTATAATGGATGATACAAGTAGAATAGATTTATCATTAATGTGTGAAAAACTTTCCAATATTCCAATAAAATTACCTATGGCACTAGATGAACAAAAATCATCTATTGGATTCTTAGAAATGTATAAAGTAGGTAAAGTAGAACAATTAAATATATTAGATAGATGGAATAAAAATAATCCAGTAAATAGTTTAAGTGTTCCTATTGGTATTCACCCAGATGGCGAAATATTTAATCTAGATTTACATGAAAAATTCCATGGACCACATGGACTAATAGCTGGTATGACCGGTAGTGGTAAAAGTGAATTTATTATTACCTTTGTCTTATCCCTATGCCTAAACTTTAGTCCAGAAGAAGTATCTGTCGTTCTAATTGACTATAAAGGTGGTGGCCTTACTGGTGCTTTTGAAAATAACTTAACGGGTATTAGATTGCCACACTTAGCAGGCACCATCACCAACTTGGATAAAGCTGAAATAAAAAGAAGTTTATCTTCAATTCAAAGTGAATTAAAACGAAGACAAACATTGTTTAATCAAGCTAAGTTAGAATTAAATGAAAGCACTTTAGATATCTATAAATATCAAAAACTATATCGTGATGGTAAAATTAAAGAACCAATATCTCATTTGTTTATTATTTCAGATGAGTTTGCAGAATTAAAAAGTAATCAACCAGAATTTATGGATGAACTTATTTCTGCTGCCCGTATAGGTAGAAGTTTAGGTGTTCACCTAATTCTAGCTACTCAAAAACCTAGTGGTATTGTCGATGATCAAATATGGTCAAACTCTAAATTTAAAGTTTGCTTAAAAGTTCAAGAAAAGTCTGACAGTATGGATGTCATAAAGTGTGCCGATGCAGCCAATTTAAAACAAGTAGGAAGATTCTATCTACAAGTTGGTTACAATGATTATTTTGCTATGGGACAAGCCGCTTATGCGGGAGTAAAATATATTCCTAAAGACAAAATTACTAAGATTGTCGATAGAGATATCTCGTTCATAAATAATATTGGTGATACCATTAAGAGTATTGAGATTGGTGAAAGACAAGAAGTGGCTCCATTGGGAGAAGAACTTCCTAATATCCTAAAATATATTTATGAATCAGCAAAAACTAAAAATATGGTTGCTAGAAAACTATGGTTAGATATTATTCCAAAAGAAATATTTGTTGGTAATTTGATAAATAAATATAAATTCAAACCACAAAAATGGAATATCTTACCAGTTATCGGTGAATATGATGATCCAAATAACCAACGCCAAGACATCTTGACAGTAGACTTTAACAATAATGGTAATACCTTAATCTATGGCGTAGAAGGTAAAGAAATAATGCTAGCATCTATTATCTATAGCTTGATAATTACCCACGGACCAGATGAAATAAACTTCTATATCATTGATTTTGGAACTGAAATGTTTGGTATATTCAAAAATGCCCCACAAGTAGGTGATGTCGTATATATCAATGAAACTGAAAAATTAATCAATTTATTTAATACACTAGCAGGAGAACTTGAAAGAAGAAAAAAGATGCTTATAGATTATAATGGAGATTATAATCTATACATCAAAAATGGTGGAACAGATCTTCAAAGATATATTGTAATTATCAATAATTATGAAAGCTTTAGTGAAAATTATGAAGACTATGTTGAAGTCGTATCAAGATTGACTCGTGAAGGTGAAAGATATGGTATTATGTTCATCATTAGTGCTTCTGGCGTAAATGCTGTACGTGGTAAAACATCACAAAACTTCAGCAATCAATTATGCTTACAATTCAATGATCCAGGAGATTACACAAGTATCTTAGGTTCAACTCATGGAATGATACCATCAGAAGCAATTGGTAGAGGTTTAGTTAAATTACATGGAGAAATATTTGAATTTCAAACAGCTTATCCATGTAAATGGGATGATATTAATACCTTTATAAAGAATATTTGCAATAAATTAAATGAAGTGATAAAGGTAGAAGCTAAAAAGATTGCTGTCCTACCAGACCACGTTAGATTTGAAAATATTCAAAGTAGTATTACTGACTTATCGAGCGTTCCAATCGGTATTGAAAAGAATACACTTGCTATTTCAAAATTTGACTTTAATAAAAATAAAATATCGCTTATATCAGCTCAAGATGCTTCATATCTAGATAATTTTGTTCCATCACTTGGACAAGTATTACAAAATATTCCTAATATTGAATTATGCTTAATGGATTGTAATGAAACTATAAAAGATCCATCAACATTTAAGAACTACTATAGTAATAATTATATTGAATGTGTGAATAAATTAATAGAAATAAGTAACAATAATACTGGTATTATGAATGTTGTTTTAATAACTGGATTAGATACTTTAAAGAATTCCTTAGAAGCTGATGATCAAAAGAAATTAAAAGATATTTTAGCAGGTATAAAAATGAAACAAAATATCAGAATTATTCTTGCCGATGTTGTATCAAAAATTAAAACCTTCGAATATGATGATTTCTATCGCGAAAATGCAGCTCCAACATATGCTATATGGATTGGTTCAGGTATAACTGATCAATTCACAATTAAATCATCAACATATAATAAAGAAACTAGAGCTCAAATTGCCACTGATTTTGGTTATAATGTTGAACGAGGTGCATGTACATTAATCAAAGTAATAGATTTTTATACTGAAGAATAGTTTACACTATCTTGACAATTTGAAATTAAAATCATTTACTAAAACAAAAAATAATGCTAAACTTGTATTATAGAAGGTGAGTATATATGGACTTTAGGGTTTATGTCACATTGGAAGTTCCAATCTTAGATGAAAAATATGAACTATTAGTTCCAATTGACAGAAGAATTCATGATTTAGTTGATATCTTAAGAAATAATATCCCTGAATTAAAAAAAGATTATTATGAAAAAAGGCAACCAAATCTATTTAACAAATCTAGTGGTGAACTATATGACATGAACTTAATAATTAAAGATTCAAATATCAAAACCGGAACAAGATTAATTTTAATCTAAAAGGAGGAATTATGGGAGCATTTAAAATGAGGACTGATGTCGTACATTCAAAAGGTGTAAACATTGGTGAACAAGCAGATGAATTTGGCTATAACTTGCGTAGAATAGAAGAGATTGTTAATGGTATTGTAAGTAGTTCTTTTACTTCACCAGAAGCAAAGGATATTGCTGCTGAAGTAAATAGACATGCACCAGCATTAAAATCTATGCTTCAAACACTTGAAAGATATGGCGAATTTGCTATTTATGCCAGTAATTTAACTGAGCAAACAAGTGATGATATATCTGGAATGATATAGTAGGGAGGAATAATATGAATGAATATATAGAATATGAACAAGTAGTAAATGGTGCCAGAGAATTGAAATCTTGTGCTAGCAAAATGAGAATTATTTTCGATGCTGTTACTGGCCATATGAATCAGATGACTAGTTCCGACAATTTCCAAGGAAGAGCAAGTAATAGACTACAAGAAGAATTTAATAATAAAAGAAAAGAATTTGATAGCTATGTAGCTGCTGTTGAACGTTTTGCATCATTATTTGAAACATCAAGTGAGATGTTAGAAACAGCTGAAAAGAAAATTGAATCTGTTGCTAATGAGTTGAATACTAATTAAAACAAATTAGAACCATTCAAAATGGTTCTTTTTATTTGCATTTATCTATATATTAGTGTATAATCTGTTATAGAGGTGCATAACATGATAGATATAAATTTAATAAGAAATAATCGTCCATTAGTTGAAGAAAATTTAAGAAAAAAATTTCAAGAATCAAAATTACCACTATTGGATGAAATTGTTGAATTAGACAAAAAAACAAGAGAATTAAAAATGACAGGTGATAATTTACGCCAAGATAGAAATAAATTC
Source organism: uncultured Clostridia bacterium (assembly GCA_947304495.1). The sequence goes on from CAMZBG010000014.1 coordinate 15,948, forward strand.
TCAGATGAAATTGGTATTCTTTTCAAAGAAAAGAAAGCTGAAAAAGCCAAAGAAAAGCAAGAACAAGTAAAAGAAATTAATGCTAAATTAGCAGCTATTGAAAAAGAGGAAGAAGATTTATCACAACAATTAAAAGAAAAAATGATGACTATTCCTAATATCATAGCCCCAGATGTTCCTGTTGGTAAAGATGATAGCGAAAATGTTGAGGAAGCTACATTTGGTGAAGCTAAAGTACCACCATATGATATTCCATATCATTCTGATATCATGGCTTCATTTAATGGAATCGATAAAGATGCTGCTGCTAGAGTAAGTGGTAATGGTTTCTATTATCTTATGGGTGATATTGCTAGATTACATTCAGCTGTTTTAGCATATGCTAGAGATTTTATGATAGATAAAGGCTTCACATATTGTATTCCACCATATATGATCCATAGTGATGCTGTAGATGGTGTTATGTCATTCCAAGAAAAAGCTAACATGATGTATAAAATTGAAGGAGAAGATTTATATCTTATCGGTACATCTGAACACTCAATGATTGCTAAATTTAAAGACCAAATTTTAAAAGAATCAGATTTACCAATAACTATGACATCATATTCACCATGCTTTAGAAAAGAAGTTGGTGCCCATGGTATTGAAGAAAGAGGCGTATATCGAATTCATCAATTTGAAAAACAAGAAATGGTTGTTCTTTGTAAGAAAGAAGATAGCGAAGAATGGTATGACAAAATGTGGAACTATTCAGTTGAATTATTTAGAACATTAGATATACCAGTAAGAAAATTAGTATGTTGTTCTGGCGATTTAGCTGACTTAAAATATCGCTCTTGTGATATTGAAGCATGGTCACCAAGGCAAAAGAAGTATTTTGAAGTATGTTCTTGTTCTAATTTAACAGATGCTCAAGCTAGAAGACTAGCTATTAGAGTAAAATTAGATAATGGTGAAAAAGAATTCGTTCATACTTTAAACAATACCGTTATAGCTCCACCAAGAATGTTAATTGCTTTCCTTGAAAATAATTATCAAGAAGATGGTACAGTACTTATTCCAGAAGTATTGAGACCATATATGGGTGGTAAAGATAAATTAATTCCAAATAAAGGGTAGGTGTGTAATGAAAAATTTAAAAGTAGTTTTCATGGGAACTCCTACTTTTTCTGTTCCTATCTTAAAAACGCTAATTGAAAATACCAATGTCGTACTAGTTGTTTCACAACCAGATAAAGAAAAAAATCGTAAAGGTGAACTACTTCCTACACCAATAAAAGTTTTAGCCCAAGAACATAATATTGAAGTATTTCAACCATCAAAAATAAAAGAGGAATATCAAAAAATACTAGATACTAATCCAGATATTATTGTGACCTGTGCATATGGCCAAATAATTCCTGAAGTAATATTAAACTATCCCAAATATGGTTGCATCAATGTTCATGGTTCATTATTACCAAAATTACGTGGAGGAGCACCCATTCATCATGCTATTATTGATGGTTATAAAACTACTGGTATAACTATAATGTATATGGATAAAGGTATGGATTCTGGTGATATAATTAGTCAAAAAGAAATTCCTATTTTAGCAAGTGATAATTTAGATTCATTATATGAAAAAATGTCTAATCTAGGAAAAGAACTTCTTATAGAAACTTTACCACACATTATTGATGGTACCATTAATAGAACAAAACAAGATGAAAAAGAAGTAACTTATGGTCTTAACATTACTAAAGAAGAAGAAAAAATTAATTTTAATAATAATTCATTAAATATCTATAATTTAATCAGAGGATTAAGCAGTATACCTGGAGCATATTGCTTTCTAGATAATAAAAGATTAAAAATATATGGTAGTACTTTAACAGATACAAATAGCCATAAATCACCAGGAACAATTGAAAAAATAGATAAGACAGGCATCTATGTAAGTACAAAAGATAATCTCCTTAAAATTACTGATATTAAATTAGAAGGTAAGAAAAGATGCTATGTTAGTGAATTTATTAATGGTATAAAAACAGAAGACTACCTAGGAAAGGTATTAAAATAATGAAAGAGTTTATAGAAAAATGGAAAGATGATAAAAAGTATCAAACAAAAGTAAAACTAATTGTTTATACAATATTTACTCTTATCGTTTCTATATATGCCATATCACTAAGTAAATTGGATAATACTAATAATATCGATAATCAAAATGATAATATAGATACTATGACTATAAGTCTCCCAATAGAATATAGCTATGAAATAACAGTAATTAAAAATGATATTGTTTGCAATTATTCAGGCAATAAAGATAGTAATCAAACAACAATCATAAAAAAACTAGATGATATTACTACTAACTATATATATAGAAATAATTCTTACTATGCTTTAGATATAGATACTAATAATTATATAAAGACAACTAGAGACGAAATATATGATATTATTGATTACAATTATCTAAATATCGATAATATAAATAATTATCTAGAAAATGCCAAAAAAGTAGGCAATCAATATCTTGTATATCTCAAAGATATAATCTTAGACAATGACAGCGAAGAATATCTAATTATCTTGATAAATGGTATGAATGTTGATATTGATTATACACCATTAATGAAAAAAATTGATAGCAGTATAAATAATTGCAGAGTTAATATAAAAATAAAAGAATGAAAGGATTGATAAAATGAAAGAAAAGACTAATAAGAACAAAGGATTAATAACACTACTTATCTGCGGAATAATAACTGTTGGCATAATCATTGCTTGCGTATTTTTCCCAGATCAAATCTTTGGCTTCTTACAAAAATAAAAAAAAATAAAAAAAATTAAAAAAAGTGTTGACAAATGTCATAATGTAGTTTATAATGAAATTGCTTAGATAGAAAATATATAAAAAATAATATGATTAGCTTGTTTGTCAATAGACAAACCCTATATTTATAATTTAGGCTAGCATCTATTAAAATATTATTAATTATATTTATGTATTATCTTTTAGGTAGTGCTGTAAATATATTGTATTTTATAGTTTGTTAGATGTATTATATTTATAGTTATTAATTATATGATTTATATATTTAAAGCATGAATTCTTCTATTTAGAGAAGTCTTATCTGCGCTAAGTATATACAATTGTTATTGAGAGAGAAACTCAAAAGATAAGAAACTAAACTAAATACTGATAATATTTAGGATGAAGTTATAATTAACTATTATTAATATTGCTGTTATAAATAGTTGTTTAGTATTTAATCTTTTATTAGATTATAATACATTTGATTTCTTGTAAATCATTTCATTATTTATATTAAAGTTTTCATTAATTTAGTTGATTATAACAGTGTAGTTTATTCAAAAACTCGGATCAATTTGTTTTATCAGAACAATTGATTTTTGTTTTCTATGAATATATATAAGTGGCAGTATTATGAATATTGACACTTATTTTATTTTTATATATAATTTAGTTGGTGATAATATGAAAAAAACAATCAAAGATTATGATTATAATAACAAAAAAGTAATCATCAGATGTGATTTAAATGTCCCCATAAAAAATGGTAAAATTACTGATGATACCCGTATAAAAGAAAGCCTTGAATCAATTAATTATCTAATTAACAATAATGCCAAAATTATTATCTTATCTCATTTAGGTAAAATAAAAACTGAAGAAGATAAACAAGAAAATTCTCTATATCCTGTATATTTAAAATTAAAAGAATATTTAGATACCGAGGTCTATTTTAGTAAAGAAACTAGAGGTAAGTCTTTAGAAGATATGGTTGATAATCTACAAAAAAGACAAGTATTATTAATTGAAAATACTCGCTATGAAGATTATCCTAATAAATTAGAGAGTAGCTGCGATGAAGAATTGAGTAAATACTGGGCCAACTTAGGTGAAATATATATAAATGATGCCTATGGAACATGCCATAGGGCTCATGCCTCAAATGTCGGCATAGCCAAACTACTCCCTAATGCTATTGGCTTTTTGGTATTAAAAGAAGTAACCAAAATAGATGAACTATTAAATGAAAATACCCATCCATACACAATTATTATGGGAGGTAAAAAAATTAGTGATAAAACACTAGTAATCGATAATTTAATTACCAAATGTGATTACCTATTACTAGGCGGAGGTATGTGTTTTACTTTCCTAAAGGCATTAGGAAAAAATATTGGTTCATCTATTGTTGATGATGACAATTTAGAATATTGTAAACATGTCCTAAAAGCACACAGTAATAAAATAGTATTGCCACTTGATATCGTTACTAGCGAAGGAAAGATAAAAGATATTGATTCCCTTACAGACAATGATGTTGGTTATGATATCGGTCCTAAAACTATTGAAAAATTTATTGATATCTTAAAAGAAACAAAAAGAGTAATCGTGAATGGTCCAATGGGAGTCTTTGAAGAACCTAAATATGCAATAGGTACAAAAGCAATATATGAAGCACTAAAACAGAATAACATAAAAACATTGATTGGTGGTGGAGATTCAGCTGCTTCTGTCGAATTGTTAGGTTACAAAAATGCCTTCTATCATATATCGACAGGTGGTGGAGCCACTCTGGAATACCTTTCAGGTAAAAGCCTTCCAGCCATAGAAATAATTGAAAATAAATAATTAATGAGAAGTAACTAACAAAATACTTCTCATTTTTTATAAACCGACTGAATTCGACAAAGTGAAGTACTATAATATATTTAACAATAAGAAAAGAGGAATAATACAATGGGAAAAATCAGAGTTTTAATGATTGATGATAATCAAAGTTTAGTAGATATGATTAAAGAATACTTTGAAAATCACAACAAAATTGAAGTAGTACTAAGTTGTAAAGATGGAGAAGAAGGGCTAAAGACAATTATTGATAGACAAGAAGAATATGATGTCATACTATTAGATCTAGTTATGCCCAAAAAAGATGGCTTATATGTCTTAGATGAATTAAATAAAAGAGGTATTGCTAAAAATATCATCGTAGAAACCTCATATAATGAACCTAAAGTAATTAGAAAAGTATCAGAGTATGGAGTAGATTACTATATCTTAAAACCATTCGACTTAACTGATCTTGAAAATAAAATCTTAGAAGTATTTAATAATCTAACTAGCAAAACAATTAATTTGTATCATAGTAATCTTCAGATATCAATAACTAAAATGCTACATGAATTAGGTATGCCCTCCCATATTAAAGGTTATCAATATATTAGAGAGGGCATCAGTATGATTTATAATGATCCCAGTTTAATTGGCGGTATAACCAAAGAATTATATCCAGAATTAGCTTCCAAATTTGATACGACCGTATCTAGAGTAGAAAGAGCTATCAGACATGCCATTGAAGTAAGTTGGAATCGTGGTAATTGGGACTATATGGAAGAAATATTCGGTCATAGTGTCGATATTGATAAAGCAAAACCTACAAATAGCGAATTCATTGTTACCGTAGCTGATAAATTAAGATTAGAAATAGCTAAACAACCTGTTTAGCTTTTTTCTAACAAAAAAAGTAGAGTTTATTAAACTCTACTGTAGAATTCAACTATTAATGCTTCATTAATATCTGCATTAAGTTCACTTCTTTGTGGATATCTAACATAAGTTGCTTGTTTCTTCTTTTCATCATAATTGATAAATTCAACTCTCTTTGGAGCATTTGCTAAAGCAATTTCAATTCCCTTATGATCAGCTGAAGTTTCCTTAATACCAATAACATCGCCTGGTTTAACTCTGTATGAAGGAATATCAACTTTCTTACCATTAACTGTAATATGTCCATGGTTAACAAGTTGTCTACTTCCTCTTCTAGTATTTGCAAAACCAATTCTATAAACAAGATTATCTAATCTACTTTCAAGTAAGATAAATAAGTTTTCACCATGAACACCTTTCATCTTAGCAGATTCATTAACTAATCTTTCGAATTGCTTTTCAGAAATACCATACATAAATCTTAACTTTTGCTTTTCTTGTAATTGAACAGAATAGTTAGAAGGTTTTCTTTTTCTATCTTTACCATGTTGACCTGGACCATATGGTCTCTTTAAATCTTTACCATTTTCAAGAATTGAAAAACCAACTCTTCTAGCTTGCTTATTGTTAGGACCTGTATATCTTGCCATTTTCTTTCCTCCTTTTCTTCTTTTGGAGATATTTTTAAATTTATAGGGTGTTTGTTTCGACCTTCGCTTATGCAGCAGACTATAAGTTACTAATACATAACACGTTACAAAATAAAAATATTGCCGCCAAATTCATTAATATTATATACTAAGTATATTCTTGTGTCAAGCAAAAATTAACTCAAAAAAATAATGTAATATTTGCGTAAACTATTTAAAAAAGAAGCTGCTTTATGATATAATATAAATAGAAAGGGTTTGATATGATGAAATACAATATTCGCGGTGACAAACTTGAAGTAACAGATGCAATTGAAGGCTATGTTGAATCTAAATTAGATAGACTTAACAAGTATTTTAAAGAAGGAGACATACTTGCAAATGTACTCTTAAAAGTAAAAGGAACTAGGCAGATAATTGAAGTAACAATTCCTACAGACAAATTCATTTTAAGAAGTGAAGAAGAAGACAAAGATTTATATGCTGCTATTGACTTAGTAACAGATAAACTAGAAAGACAAATAAGAAAAAATAAAACAAGATTAAGTAGACAAAACGTTGATAATAAATTTAAAGAATTTAATTTTGATTATGAAATAGAAGCTGATGAAGATACTACAGCTGATGAAATAATCGTTAAAAGAAAGAAATTAGAAATGAAACCAATGGATGAAGAAGAAGCAATTCTTGAAATGAATCTATTAGGACATGAATTTTTCGTATATAAAGATATGCACACAGATAATGTCAACGTCATATACAGAAGAAAAGATGGAAACTACGGTTTAATAGAAACAAAATAAAAAGCATTTTATGCTTTTTTTCTTGTACTTAATATAAAAGTATTATATAATAATATATATATAGATAAGAGGTGTAATTATGTATTTTAATGAAAAAGAAGATACCAATATCGACAAAGAATTTAAAGAAGAAAGAGATTTTAGTACCTTAAAAAAACCCCTAATTATCATTGGCACTATTATCCTATTGATAATCATAATTCTTATAATCGTAGCCTTAACAAAAAATAAAAAACATTATTTTATAACACTAGAAGGAAATCAAGAAATGACTATCTATCAAGGTGCTGCCTATAATGAACCTGGATATATAGGATTTGATAATAAACAAAATAAATATGATGTAAATGTTAGTGGTGAAGTAGATTCATCTAAAATTGGAACATATACGCTTACATATGAATTAAATGGTGTAACCGCTACTAGAACAGTTAATGTTGTCGCTAAACCAAGTGTGGTAACTACACTTCATTTAATAGGAAGCAAAAGTATGATTATAAAAAAAGGATCAACATGGAAAGATCCAGGATATACTGCTATTGATGTTCTAGAAGGAAATATAACTAATAAAGTAACTATTAATGGAAAAGTTAATACTAGTAAAAAAGGAACATATAAACTAACATATTCAGTAATTAATTCTAATGGTGTTACAACTTCAGAAACTAGAATAGTTGTAGTTGAATAGGACATTATATGTCCTTTTTAAATTGCTAATAATAGACATATAACATAAGTAAGAATTCCTGCAATTATCATTTGATATAATCTACCAATAAAAAAGTATATATATTTAATCTTCGTATCCGTAATTTGACTCAATACTTGCATATGTACAGATACACCACCAAAAGCTAAAAAAACACTTGCTATAACCATTTTAAAACGAAGTGTTAAATTAAGTCTACTTAACATCTCTAATCCAATTGTAATTTCAAAAATACCCTTTATAAGCATCTGATTATATATATTAAATTTAAATGTATCTATAACTATTGCCGATAACATCATAAATACTACCATAATTCCACATATTAAAAGAATCGTATCAATTGCTCTTCTAATAGCATTAATAAAAACATTTCCCAAATAACAATTATCTTTTTTCTTATTATTTGGTATATTCTTATATTTAAATCCTTTTCTAAAACATATTCCCAATATAACATTACTAAGATAATGTATCAATAACAAAATAATTCCTATTTTTTCATTTCTAAAAAAGAAAACTGATACTGTTGTTAATATAAATACTGGATTAGCAAAATGAGAAAATATAAGTATATGATTAGCTTCATCTATATTTATTAAACATTTATCATAAAGCATCCTTGTATTCCTAGCATTTGAAGGAAATCCTGATACCATACTAAGTAAAAATATCATTAACATATTATCACTAATATTAAATAAATTCTTAAAAAATTTTTTAACCAACTTAGGAATATAATCAGTAATGTTATAATTTATTAAAATATCTGATATAATAAAGAAAGGAAACAATGCTGGTATCAAACTATGTACCCAAATATTAAGTGCATTCATAATTGAATCATATACTATTGTTTTATTGATAAGTAACTCTAATAAAACAAATATGGTTATTATAATAATCAGCATATTAAATATTTTATCTTTCATATTAAATGATATGAATAAAAATATAAAAAAATATATAAAATAAATAGGTGATTATATGAAAAAAATAATTAAAGAAAACTGGAAATTTATCTTGCTTATGATATTTATATTTGTAGTTACTCAAGTAGAATTACCATATTATATAGAAGCTCCAGGAGGAACTATCAATTTATCTAAAAGAATAGATAAGCATTATAACCCCAAAAATGGTAGCCTAAATATGTTATATGTAACTGAATATAAAGGAAATATAGTAACCTTTTTATTAGGACATATTATTAAATCATGGGATGTCCATGAAATAAGTAATCAACAAATATCTGATGAAGATTCCAAAGATATCTATAATAGAAATAAAATAATGTTAGATAATTCCATAGGAAATGCTACTATCGTAGCTTACCAATATGCTAATAAAAAAATAGATATCAAAGAAAAACAAAATATTATAATAGCTACTACCAAAGACAATAACTTTGAAATAGGAGATATTGTATTATCAGTAGATAATAAACCAGTAGAAGACATTAACACGATTAAAGAACACTTAAAAGAATTGACATCTGGTGAAACAGTAACCTTAAAAATAAAGCGAAATAATAAAGAAAAAGAAATCTCTGTAGTCTTAGATGAAGATAAATTAATAGGTATAGTCTTGATAACCAATTATAAATATGAAACTGAAGATGACCTTGATATTGCCTTTAAAACAGGTGAGGGAGGATCATCTGGCGGACTTATCCTAAGCCTTGGTATATATAGTAAAATAACTGGTATTGATATCTTAAAAGGTAGAAACATATCTGGTACTGGAACTATTGATAGTGAAGGTAATATTGGCGAAATAGATGGTATCAAATACAAAATAGCTGGAGCTGTTAGAAAGAAAATGGATGTTATTTTAGTTTCCCCAGCTAATTATGAAGAAGCCAAAAAGGTAGTCGAAGAAAATAATTATAAAATTGAATTAGTAGAAGTCAGTAATTTTAAAGAAGCTGTTGAATATCTAACTAAAGATTAACAGCTTTTTTTCATATTTATAATCATTATACATATAATTTACTATGAAAAAAGAAACAGAAGAAAAAATAATAAATTATCTAAGAAGTTTAATTTTAAGAAGTATGCTAGTAATTGTCTTATTCTTAATAATGGCTATCATCTCTAAATCAAATATTACCTATAAAGATCTAATCATCTCTAATATCTATGAAAAAAATTTATCATTCACTAAAATTAAAAATCTTTATGATAAATATTTAGGTGGAGTTATTCCATTAGAGAAAACTATTGAGAAAGAAATGACGGTTTTTAGTGAAAAACTATCCTATAGTGATTCCTCAAAGTATTATGATGGCGTTAAATTAACTGTAAATAATAATTATTTAGTCCCTATTCAAAGTGAAGGTATGGTTATTTTTATTGGTGAAAAAGAAAACTATGGGAATGTTGTCATTGTTGAAGGTTTAGATGGAGTGAATATCTGGTATGGTAATATGGAAAAATTAACCGTTAAATTATATGATTATGTTGAAAAAGGAACATATCTAGGAACAACTAAAAATAATAATTTATATCTAATCTATCAAAAAGATGGTAAGTTTCTAGATTATCAAAAATATATCGAATGAAAATAGAATTTCATTATACTTATATAATAATAGCCATTAGTTTTATTTTAACTGGCTATTTTTCTAATCTAATAGTATTTACAAGTATCATCTTATTTCATGAATTTGGTCATTATATAACAGCTAAAATAACCAATCTTAATCCTATAAAAATAATTATCTATCCTTATGGTGGAATTACTAAACTAGATAATCTTATAAATACTAAAATATCAAAAGAATTAATGGTAGCCTTATCAGGCATTATATTTCAATCACTATATTATCTAATAATCATTATTGCCTATAAACATAATCTTATCAGAGAATATATCTTTAATCTATTTAAAACATATCATTATAGTATTCTCTTATTTAATATTTTACCAATTCATCCCTTGGATGGATCTAAAATACTTAATCTAATATTATCTATTTATATACCTTATAAAATAACTCAAAAAATAAATATTATTACATCTATTATTACTATTATCCTTATTCTAAATTATTATAAATATAATTATACTTTTATCATAATTATCACAATAATTATTGATAACATAATAAAATATTATAAAAATTTAAACTATTACTTTAATCGCTTCTTATTAGAAAGATATCTCTATAAATTACCATTAAAAAAGACTAAAAAAATAACAAAAATTAATCACATGTATAAAGAAAAATATCATATAATTAAAGAAAATAATCACTATTTGACAGAAAAACAAGTCTTATATCACATATTTAAGTCAAAAATATAAAAAACATTTGACTAAGCAGCCATATTATGTTAAAATTATAACTGTTTGAAAGACCTCGAGTTGATTACTCAACCGCACAGAAATGGTAAAGAAAAGTGTTATATAACCACCATAATGGCGAGTCTTAACAAATATATAAGGAGGTAAATATGAAAGCAATAATTGAAACTGGTGGAAAACAATATTATGTAGCTGAAGGCGACACTATTTATGTTGAAAAACTAGATGCTGAAGCTGGTAAAAAAGTAGTTTTCGATAAAGTTTTAATGGCCGATGGTGTAACTGGTAATCCATATGTTAAAGGAGTTACCGTAGAAGGCGAAGTTGTAAAACAAGGTAAAGGTAAGAAATTAACAATCTTTACTTATGTTCCTAACAAAAGATCTACTAGAAAGAAACAAGGACATCGTCAACCATATACTAAGATTGAAATTAAGAAAATTAAGTAAGGTGCTTTTATGATTAAAGTAGAAGTAACAAAAAAGAATATTTCTATTCTAGGACATGCTAATTTTGATGATTATGGTAAAGATATCGTATGCGCTGCAGTTAGTTCAGTAGTTATTACAAGTATTGAAGCAATAGCTAAATTTGATGAAAATGCTGTAGCAATAATTAATTCAGATAATAAATTAGAAATAATTATTAATAAATATGATGATATCACTAACAAACTAATTAGTAATATGTTAACTTGTCTACAAGAAATAGAAAAGAAATATCCTAAAAACATTAAAATTACTAATAGGGAGGAATAAAATATGTTAAAGTTCTTAGAATTTAATATACAATTATTTGCTCATAAAAAAGGACAATCTTCAACAAGTAATGGTAGAGATTCTGCTGGTAGAAGATTAGGAGCAAAAGCTAGTGATGGTGAATATGTAACCGCTGGTTCAATAATTTACCGTCAAAGAGGAACAAAAATACATCCTGGTACAAATGTTGGACGTGGAACAGATGATACACTATATTCAACAATTTCAGGATATGTAAAATATGAACACTTCGGAAAAGATAAGAAAAAAGTAAGTGTCTATGTAGAAAAATAAATAATAAAATCAAAATATCTATTTTATCTTGAAAAAAGATATTAAATATGATATTATTGATTTTACAGGGACCCTTAGCTCAGTTGGTTAGAGCATCCGGCTCATAACCGGGCGGTCATAGGTTCGAGTCCTATAGGGTCCACCATAATGCGGGTGTGGCGGAATTGGCAGACGCGCTAGACTTAGGATCTAGTGGTATATCCGTGGGGGTTCAAGTCCCTTCACCCGCACCAGTGACGAATCTGTTCGAACTATTCGAACTTTAAATATAAATATCAACTCAATTGAGTTGATTTTTTCATTATATGAAAATCATCCTACTCGGAAAGGATGGCACTTATGATAAATATTATTAAGCAAAAGTTTGATAAGCTAAAGAGTTATTGGAAAAAGAACAATCTAAACAATAAAAAAAGATGACAATATTAATTGTCATCATTTCTTCTTTTTAAAAGTCGGCAATAAACCTCTCTTATAATCAGTTCTCTTTTCAAAAGGTATTTTTTCTACAGCTGCCAGAACTTTATCATAGTAGTTAGATAAAAGATCTAAGTCAAAATCTGGGATTGCATCCAACGTATTACATACCTCTGTCAATTCTTTTAATATTTCTTTTGCTTTTTCAAAATCTACATCAATATTTTTTGAAAATTTTGAATCTAATCTTTTAATATTTCTTATTAATATCTCCTTACGATGTATTTCATCTCTACTAAGTATTTTATCATAATCAAATTCAGAACCATGCCCAAGAAATGTCAAGGAATCACAATAATTATGCTTGTCTAGAATAATTAGTAAAAATCTTGCTAATTCCGGTGCACATAATTTATCAGATGTAAAATCTTCTCTATCAAAAGTCATACCAAATTCTCTTCCAAAACACTCAATATCTCTAATATTAGCATATACAGTTTGGTCAATATAGTTTTTATAGTCGGATACTCTATCTTCTAAAGTTTCCCAAGAACTTAAATATTCTGTTTTTCTTGTTTCTTTTCTGACTGAACAATCTTTTAGTAGATTTTTTAATAAATCTTCTACTTGTTCTTCATCAAATACTAATTTATACTCTTCATTCTTATCTATATATTCCATATTTTAAACCTCCTATTCTTATTATCATTACACTCTTTGATTATTATTTGCTATTTCTTTATAAAAATTTATCCTAAGAGTCCCCTTTGAATTGCTACTTATTATAACAAAAAAAATATTTTTGTCAATAGTAATATGCTCAAATGGCCAGAGCAT
>CAMZBG010000015.1 GCA_947304495.1 uncultured Clostridia bacterium
TGGAGCAGATGAGGGGAGTCAAACCCCCGTCACAGCCTTGGCAAGGCCGTATTCTAGTCGTTGAACCACATCTGCAAGTAAGTTAATTATATCAAAAATATTTTAAAAATCAACCTTTTTACGAAAAAAAGTTAAAATTAGTGTATAATTGTTTTAGGTGATATATATGTTTGAGAGTTTAAGTGACAGATTACAAGGTATAGCTCATAAGATTAAAGGTTATGGGAAAATTACTGAAGAAAATATTGCTCCAATGATGAGAGAGATTAGATTATCTTTATTGGAAGCAGATGTTAATTATAAAGTTGTTAAGGAATTTACTAATACGGTTAAGGAAAAAGCTTTGGGAGAAGAGGTTAGTAGTAGTTTAAATCCAGGTGACTTATTTGTTAAGATAGTTAGGGATGAATTACAGGAATTACTCGGAGGAGATAATGCTCCTTTGGAGATAGATAAGAAGCCTACGATTGTGATGTTAGTTGGATTACAGGGTTCTGGTAAGACTACTACAGTTGGTAAGTTAGCTAATTTTTTAAGAAAGAAGCATAGTAAAAAGCCATTACTTGTTGCTTGTGATGTATATAGACCTGCTGCTATTGATCAGTTGAAACAAATAGGAAAGGAATTAAGTATTCCTGTATATAGTGAGGGAAAAGCTAATCCTGTTGATATAGCTAAAAATGCTATTAAATATGCTGATGATAATAATTATGATTATATTTTGATAGATACTGCTGGTAGGCTTCATATAGATAATGAATTGATGGATGAACTTAAAAATATAAATGATATGGTCAAACCACATGAGATTCTTTTGGTAATAGATTCAATGATGGGACAAGATGCTATTAATGTTATTACTGGGTTTAATGAAGCATTAAAACTTACTGGAGTTATTCTTACTAAACTTGATGGAGATACTCGCGGTGGTGTAGCTTTATCAGTAAGACATCTTACTAATATTCCAATTAAATTTATTGGTATTAGTGAAAAGATGGATGGACTTACGGAATTTCATCCAGATAGAATGGCCAATCGTATTATTGGAATGGGAGATGTCATTAGTTTAGTTGAAAAGGTACAAGATGAAATAGATGAAAAAGAAGCTGAAAAAGCTGCTAAAAAGATGATGAAGGGTAATTTTGATTTAGAGGACTTTTTAGATCAATTAAAACAGATTAGGAAATTAGGACCTTTAGAAAACTTGATTAAGATGATTCCTGGAGCTAAAAAGATGGGGATTGATAATGCTAAAATAGATCCTAAACAGATGGCACATATTGAGGCTATTATTCTTTCTATGACACCTGAAGAAAGGCATAATCCTGATATAATTAAAGCTAGTAGAAAACAGAGAATAGCTAAAGGATGTGGGCTTACAGTTACGGATGTTAATAGATTACTTACGCAGTTTGAAGAAATGAAAAAGATGATGAAAATGATTGGTAATAATAATTTTAAGATGCCATTTTGAAAAGACTTAGGTCTTTTTTTGTTACCATAGTTAGTCAATAAATATTATTTATGTTGTGTAATAAAAAAATATTTATAATTATATGACATTTGTTGACAAAGATATAGGCGTATGATAAAATAACTATGAGTAATATAAGGAAGGGAGATTAATATGGAGAAAAAGAAAAATACTCAAATTTTAATTATTGCAGTTTTGTCATTTGCAATATTATTTATGTCTGCAGGTTATGCTGCATTTGCAACTAGATTAAACATTGCAGGTAATGTTACCGTAAAGGCTAACAGATGGAGTGTTCATTATGACACTACTACTTATGCTGAGACTACAGGTAGTGTAGCTGCTTCTGCTCATACGCTTACTGCTACTGACTTTACATTTACTGCTACATTGACTAAGCCTGGTGACTTCTATGAAGCTACAGCATCAGTTATCAATGATGGTACTTTTAATGCACAACTTTCATCTATTACAATGTCTACTTTGACTGCAGCACAACAAAAATACTTAGTTTACAAAGTATATTATGATGGTCATGAATTTACTGCTTCACAAGAAGGACTTAGTTATGCGTTACCATATGCTACTGGTACAAATAGTAAAACTGTTAAAGTTAGAGTACAATATGTTCAACCAGAAAATAGTTCTGATTTACCTACAACAGAAGATGATGTTGTAACTTTAACTGCATCTCTAAACTTTACACAATCTGCAAGCTAATTTAGTAATTATCTTGTTATAAGTTTAAAAGAGGTTAATATGAAAAAAAACACTAAGATAATTTATGTTAGTGAAATAGCATTGTTTATATATTCCATATTACTTTGGTTATATATAGGTAGATTATCTTACAATAGTAGGCTTTATTATTCAATTGCCGTGTTGTTATTTATATTTGTAATATTATTAACTTTCTTTGGTTTTACAAAAGACAAGAATTATTTAAGGGGAAGTTCGGCTAGAATTGTTACGGCGTCTTTAATGATGTTTATACTTATTGTTTATGGCTTAGGTATTATTTTAGGCTTTACAAGAGGGTACATATATAGTGGGGTTTTTGATTTTTTAAGAAATGTTGGACCTGTATTTATCATAATTATCGTAAAAGAATTATTAAGATTTATTATAGCTAAAAACTGCTTAAAAAACAAAATCCCACTAATTGTTTTTACATTTATTAGTTCTATTTTAAGTATTTTATTAGAAGTTAATTTAGGAACTCTGGGTACTAGTGAAGAAATATTTATTTTCTCGACTACTATGGCACTTCCTATAATAGCGGAAGAGATATTATGTAGTTATATGACTTATAAAATTTCTATGTTACCTAGCTTAATCTATATGTTAACGATTAGACTATACGTTTATGTAATCCCAATTTTACCTAATTTAGGTAATTATATGTATTCAATATGTGATATAGTTTTACCATTTATCTTATATTGTATATTAAATAAGACAGTAGTGAGATATGAAAAGGAAAAACAGCAATTAGCTAATATTAATAGGGTAGTTTTTACTATTCCGTTAACTGCGTTTTTGCTTTTGGTAATATTACTTATATCTGGAATTTTTAAATATAAGCTTATTGCTATTATGTCTGATTCTATGTCTCCTGTATATAGTAGAGGAGACGCAGTTGTTTATGAGAAAATAGATGCTAAAGATTTGAAAATTGGTGATATTTTAGCCTTTCAAAAAGATGACATGATTATTACACATAGAATTGTAGAAATATGGAAAAAGAATGGTAAATATTATTTTGCCACTAAGGGTGATAATAATGATGTTATCGATGATTTTAAAACTTCGGAAAACAATGTTTTAGGAAGAGTACAATATATATTAAAATATGTTGGTTATCCAACAGTATTAGTACGTGATTTCTTTAGAAAGGAGTAAAAATATGAAAAGCTATAAGTTAAATAAAATATTTCAATTTTTATTTCCTTTCTTGTTTGTTTTTGGAATAGTTCTTTTGTATTTTGGATTAAATAATAAAGAAACTATATATTTAAATTATAGTGAAAATAACTCTATTAATTATAATGTATTTTTAAAAGAAAACGCCTTTTTTGAGGAACCCTTTTTACCAGAAGGAAGAACATATATAGCAAGTTTGATTGATTATATTGATATTTTCTTTCATTATAATGTTTCATACGATTACAATCTTTCTGGTAAATATAAATATAAGTATGTTGCTTTACTTAGGGCTAACAAAAAGGATGGGGGCGGATATTATTGGGAAAGAGATTACGATTTAACTGATGAAAAAGTATTAAATCTCAATAATAGCTCGGTTTTATCTATTAATGATAATGTTAAGGTAGAATATAGTAAATATAATGAAATATTAAGTAAGTTCAGAAAAGAATATGCTGTTGATACTAACGCTGAATTAAAAGTAATAATGAAGATTACTGGTTATTCAACTGTTGAAAATATTGGTAAACCTGTAGAATTAAGTTCTGAAATGAATTTAACAATTCCACTTTTGGAACAATCTTTAGAGGTAGGTATCAATAAGGATGTTTCAAATGCACATAATGCTATTGCTTTAGAAGAGGTGAGTAATAGTCCAATCTATTTATTATTTAAAGTACTAGGAATTACTTTGTTAGTATTTTCGACATTAGGATTTATATATGTTACTATTTTGAATATTAGATATAAGAAGGCTAATATATATGAATTGAAATTAGAAAGTATTTTGAATAATTATGATAGTATTATTGCTAATGTTGAAAATATGCCTGAGACAACTGGATTTAATCGAATTGATGTTAGTACTTTTGAAGAATTGATTGATGTATATAATGAAGTTAGAATGCCAATCAATTATTATCAAAAGAAAAATGAGAGCGTTTTCATTATTATTAATGATTCTATAGTATGGATTTACACTTTGAAGAAAAGCGATTCTAAGAAACGAGTTGATAATAATGAAAAAAAGAAAGATGCTAGAAAAAATAAATGATAAAAAAGCTGTTAAAGTTAATATAGTTATGTCTGTATTACTGATGGTTGTTTTATCATTTATTTCTTTTGGTTATGCATTATATGGACAGAGATTAAATATAGTAGCACATTCACATTTTGGGACTCAGGGAGATATTGCTATTACTGATGTTACACTTACTTCTTCAAAGAATGTTAGAAGTGATAGTATTCCTGAATTTACTGATAATTCTGTAGATTTTAATTTAACTTTTGAGAAGGCTCCTGGATCTACAGAAACTGATTATCAAGCTGTCTATAGTATTACAATCGATAATGATACGTTTTATGATTTTGATTTTAATCTTGATAATTTTCAGCCAACTATAACTAATTCTTCTAGTGTTGTTGTAAATCCTTCATGTTTAACTTATGAATTAGAAGGAATTAGTTTAGGAGATTCTATTCCTAGTGGTGAGTCGGTTACATTTACTTTAATAATGAATTTTGATCCACCTTCTGATGATACATATAGTGTGGATGGAAATATGAGTACAGAGTTAGAAGAGCAGCCACATGGTTCGGTTATTGGAGCTATTCCAGAGAATTTTGCAGCTGATTTAAGGGAAAGTGAAAATAATAACTTGGTTCCGGTTACGGTATCGGTTATTAATAGTTATCAATCTCCAAGAACATTTACTTTAGGAATAACTGATTCGAGTCATTTTGAATTGGTTGATTCAAATGGAAATAGTTTAAGTGGTATTACGATTCAAGGTGGAGATACACAAGACTATACAGTATATATTAAAAGAGTTGATAATGCAGTTTTTTCTCAAGAATATTTTTTAACAAATATTTATTTATCATATAGTGATGTTTCTAATAGTAATTGTGGTAATGTTACAATAAGAGTTGATGAACAGGTTGTTGTTGATACGACTCCTCCAGTAATTAGTGATTTATCAGTTACGGTTAATGATGCTACTAGTGATAATACTTCAGAATCTTCAATTGGTTCACTTACTTTAAATTGGAAGGGTGTTGAAGCTGAATCGGCAGTAAAAAAATATTATATTGTTATTTATAAGGATGGAACTCAGTTAGGTAATGTTAGAGATACATCAGTTTTGAATCCTAGTAATCCTACTACTCCTCAAGCTACATTTACGGGTCTTGCTGATGGAAATTATTCATTTAAGGTATATGGTGAGAATACACAGGATGCTCTACCAGATGATGGTCAAATTTCTGCTTGTAATAGTAGTTATTGTGCTTCAACTGCTAGTACTCAGTATAAATGGCATTTTACAATTGCTTTGACTAACGATTCAACTAATGTAAATAGTCTTTCACCAACAGCTGTTAATAGAGGAAAAAGTGTTCAGGTTACAATAACACCTGGTACATATACTTCTGGTGCTTGTAACACAACTACCAATACTTATACACTTAGTAGCACAGCAACTGTTAAAATGGATGGGGTAACAATGACAACTGGAAATGGTGCTGGTCAATATGAATATTCAAGAACAACTACAGGTAATAAGCTTGGTACTTTAAAGTTATATGGGGTAACTGGAAATATAACAGTAAAAGTTACTGGTAGTGAATAATATAAAAACATCAATTATATTGATGCTTTTTTTTATTTATAAAGTAAATAATAATGGTAATTATCGAGAATATGATACTTACTATTTGGTTATTTGATAAGAATTTATCAACATGACCATATCTTAGAAAATCTAAGGTAAATTTTAATGTAAATGTTAGAAGAAGAGTTATATAAACGATATTTTTATGTTTATTGATATAATTACATATATTGAATAAGATTATGAATGATATTGTCTCTAATAACTGAACGGGAAATAAAGATTTACTAGTAATATGAGGATAAGTTACTGAGAATATTCCTTTATAGGGAATACCATAACAACAGCCATGAAAGAAGCAAGCTAGTTTGGCAAAGCCATATATTAGAGGTAAAGAGATAATAACATATTTAAAGAATCTTTTATCTTTATATATTAAATAATAAATAATAGATGTCAATATAGCACCAATTAGTCCACCATAACCAGTTAAACCTATGGTTAAGAAATTACCTTCAGGGTGTTCTATTATGGAGTATATTTTGGCTGTAAGTATGGTGATAATAAAGAAAAGGGTAAAGAAAATAATAATATTCTTTTTAGATATATTTTCTTTATTAACAGAGATATAGATATATATGGCGCCAATTATTATGGAAAATAGTATTAATACTTCATATATTGGGAAATCTATTTTATTGATAATCATTTTGGCCTCCTTATAGTTTTAAGTTTAGCATAAAAATGTAATGAAAACAACTTGTTGAAGCATTTTTTGTGTTATTATCATAGTCATAAATGGATATGTTTCATATTATAGAAATAGATAGGAGGAAAAGAAATGTATTATAATAGTGACGAATTTAGGCAAAATGGAAGTGTTGATGATATAAATATTGATATAAATAACTATAATAATGATTTTAATATGAACCAATTTGATATGGATTCTTCAATTATGCAAGGTAGTATACAAGGACCTATAATTGAACCTGGTAAGGAAAGAGTAGTGCAAAGAAATATTATTCATGAGGTTAAACATGTATGTCCTGTGAATACTAAAATCATTAATAATCATATTTTTAAACATATATATGAACCTAGATATACATGTTGTGAAGAAAACGTTTGTACTAATGTGCAATGTGGATCTTGTTCATGCTTTAATTAAAGGCCATTTGGTCTTTTTCTTTATTTTTTTTACTTTATGTGTTAAAATTGTTGGTGAGGTGTTTTTATGAAAAAATGCGCTTTGATATATAATCCATATAGTGGTAAAAAAGCGAGAGTTAAATTTATGCCTCAGTTTAAGGATATCTTACTTAAGTATGGATATGAAACTGAAGTAATATTTACGGAATATAAAGGACATGCAACAGAAATTGTTAAAAGTCTTCCTCACGTTGATTTATTGCTTTCTATGGGTGGAGATGGCACTTTTAATGAGTGTATTCGAGGAAATTTTCATAGGAAAGATAGACTTGTTTGTGCACATATACCAGTTGGAACAACCAATGATATTGGGGTTATGATGGGATATGGAAAAAATATGATAAACAATTTAAAAATGACACTTGAAGGAGTTATAAAGAATGTTGATATTTGTGTTATTAATAATAGGCCGTTTATCTATGTTGCATCTATTGGTAAGTTTGCAGAAATTCCATATGAAACTCCTAGAAATTTAAAAAAGAAATTAGGATATTTAGCATATATTACTGAAGGTATAAAATCTTTTTTTAATAAGACAAAATTAAATGATGTTACATATGAGATAGACGGGGTTGAATATCGTGGATTATGTTCATTTATTATTGTTTCTAGTGCTAATAGAATAGCTGGTATTAATAATTTTTATAAAGAAGTTAAATTAGATGATAATAGATTTGAGGTATTACTTTGTAATTTTTCAAAGAAATCTGATATTATTAGAAGCTTATACTTTTTAACATTATATGATGTAGAAAAGGTACCAGGAATTCATTTTTATAAAACTGATAAAATTAAACTTAAGTTTGCTGATCCTCCTAGAAAAAATTGGTGTATCGATGGAGAAATGTTAGATGATGATAGTAAGACTTTTGAAATAACAATCGATAGGGATATTAAAATGATGATTCCTAAAAAGAATATAGATAGATTATTCGTTGGTAAATAGAATGAAATATATTGTTATATTTTTAATAAGATTATATCAAAAAATACCTGGTAATTGGCATAATTATTGTAAATTTAGACCAACTTGTTCGGAATATGCTATTGGGGTATTAAATGAATTTGGATTCTTTAAAGGAATGTATTTGAGTATTAAAAGAATATTACGTTGTAATCCAAGAAGTAGTGGAGGATATGATCCAATACCAATTAAAAAGAGCAATCAATGATTGTTCTTTTTTATTTTTGTTATAATATATGTTATTAATCCTACAACAACAAATAGATAGAAACTAACAAATCTATGGACTAATAGCGAGCTTTCAATTAGATTTTCTGGGTAGACATATGAATATATTAGAATAAATACGGTTTCTGTTGCCCCAACAGTTCCTGGAAGGGGCATGCTGCATACTGTACTATGTAAAATTGCTTGAAAAAGAATAAATTGAATTATTGATATACCACTAAAACCAAAAGCTTTATAGACAAGGAATGGTACTGAAAATAAGAGGCTAATATGAATAAATGATAATAATATTGCTTGGATAAAACCTTTATTATGAGTTTTGATATAGTCGGCGCTTTCTTGATAGGTTTCTAGTTCACTATTTATTTTTTCTGTTATTGAAGTAATATTTTTAAGTCTAAAAAATTTAAGAATTTTAATAATAATATTAACTATTTTTAGTGATAATTTTTTAGAAAAGATACCAATAAAAGTTAGTGATATTGGAATGGTGTTTAATATAGAACCAGCAATAAAGAAATATAGTAATCCACCTTTTAAAATATGTGGATGAAGGATTAGACCAATAATTCCTAGTGATACTGAACTTATATGATAACCACATAGATATATTAAAAGGGCTATAGTTGAATGTGATACTTTAATATTATCTTTAGACATGCAATATACTTCCATTGGTTCTCCACCGGTTGCAGCGGGCGTTATTGAGCTGAAAAAGAAACCAATAAGTGTAT
Source organism: uncultured Clostridia bacterium (assembly GCA_947304495.1). The sequence continues at coordinate 9,151 of CAMZBG010000015.1, forward strand.
ATTTATAAATGTTTTGGAATTTTATCTTTTCTCCAAATGATTTAAGTAAATTATAGACAATTATTGCCCCAGTTATAAAATATAGAATCATAACTATTATAGCAATTATTATATAGAATATATTTAATGATTTTATTTGATTGAAAATGGTTATTAAGTTTTCATCTTTAAATATTATATAGTAAGTAATAATAATTAAAAAAATAAAGAATAAACCATTTATTAAATTTTTGTTGTTTTTTTTCATATTGTACTCCTACCTACTATTTATTATTATATTATAATAAGGTATATAATTCAAGTTTTTAAAGATTACAAATACGGCTAGTTAGTTAAAACTTTACTTTTTTTTAAAATAGGTATATAATATGTATGCGTTTTGGAAATGCGCCCATAGCTCAATTGGATAGAGCGTTTGGCTACGGACCAAAAGGTTTGGGGTTCGAATCCCTATGGGCGCGCCATTTATATTAGAACTTTAGGTTCTTTTTTTGTTATTTAGGGTTGTATTTCCTTATTTTATATGATATAATCTATGTGAATCAGGACGAAGAGTGGCAATAACCACTCTTTATTGTTGACTTATAAGGAGGTAGTATGGAAAATAAAATTAGAGATTTAATTGAAGGGGAAGTAGGAAAATTAGGTATCAATATTGATAGTGTTGTATATGAAAAAGATGGCAGTAATTATTTTTTAAGAATTGTTATCGATAGAAATGAACCAATAGATATTGATACTTGTGTTGAAGTTACAAATGTTATCAATCCTATATTGGATACAGCTGATTTTTTGAAAGATAGCTATATATTGGATGTTAGTACAAAAGAAAAAGGTGAGAGAAGTGAATAGTAAACAAGCAAAAGAATTTATAGCAGCATTAGATGCTTTAGTACAGGAAAAAGGAATCGATAAGCAAATTGTTATCGAAGGAATGGAAGCAGCAATGGCTAATGCTTACAAAAAGAATACAGGGATGCCTAATGTTAAGGCTACGGTTGATGAAAAGACTGGTAAAATTAGATTATTTACTTATAAGACTGTAGTTACTGAAGAACCAACTATTAATGAAGAAGGAGAGGAAGTACCTTTTGTTTTTGATGAAAGTACACAAATTAAGCTAGAAGATGCAAGAAAGATTGTCGATGATATTCAAGTTGGGGAAACTATCGATACAGAAGTACCTATCAATCCAGATGAATTTGGTAGAGTAGCAGTTTTATCTGCTAAACAAATTATTGTACAGAAAGTTAAGGAAGCTGAAAAAGAATTAGTTAATGAAGAATTTAAGGATAAGCAAGATGAAATACTTATCGGAACTCTTTCTAGAGAAGATGCTAAAAATTATTATGTAGATTTAGGTAGAGCTCATGGTGTTTTACCAAAGGATGAGATTATTCCTGGAGAAAAATTAGAGATGGGATCATCTATTAAAGTATATGTATCTAAAATTGAAATTGGAACAAAGGGAGTATTTATCTTACTTTCTAGAAGCCATTATGGATTTGTTAAGAGACTTTTGGAAAATGAGATACCTGAACTTAGTGATGGAACAGTAATTTTGTATTCTGTAGCTAGAGATGCTGGTAATAGAAGCAAAATAGCTGTATATACTGATTATGATAAGGTAGATCCTGTGGGAGCTATTATTGGTGAGAAGGGATCTAGAATTAATCGTGTTTTGAGTCAGCTTAATGGTGAAAAAATAGATGTAATTTTATATGATAAAGATCCTGCTAAGTTTATTCAAAATGCTCTTAGTCCTGCTAAAGATGTTGAAGTTAGAATTACTGATGAAAAAAATAAAGAAGCCTTGGCAATTGTCAATGATGAGAACTCTTCTTTAGCTATTGGTAAAAAGGGACAAAATGTTAAATTAGCTTCTAGACTTACAAAGTATAAGATTACTATTAAAAAGGCTGGAGAACTTGATGAAGAATAAAAAAATACCTATGAGAAGTTGTGTGGTAACAAGAGAAAAATTACCTAAAATAGAACTTCTTAGAATAGTAAGAACTCCAGAAGATAAGATAGTTGTAGATGAAACTGGAAAATTAAATGGTAGAGGAGCATATATTAAAAAGGATATTACTGTTTTAGAGAAAGCTAAAAAAAATAAAATATTAGATAAAATACTAGAAACAGATATATCTCTTGAGGTATATGATGAAATAAGTAAGATAATTAATAAATAATTGGGAGGTGACAGATATGATGAGTGTATCTGAATATGCTTTAGATGTTGATAAAAATATTGAATACATATTTGAATTATGTAAGAAATTGAATATTAATGTTAACCAAGAAGATGATATGTTAAGTGATGATGATATTATTCTTTTAGATAATGAGATAGAAAATAATAGTGAAGAGGAAGAAGAAGAAATATCATCATTTGATGAAAATGAATTTGACGATTCTTATGAAGAAGAACTTGATGAAATTAAGGTTAATGCATCAGTTAAGAAAAAGAATAAGTCATATAAGAGAGAAGAAAATAAAAAAGATGATGACTTTGCTAGAGAAAAGAAGGAAATGTATAAACATAAGGAAAAATTACAATCTAATATAAATACACTTGATGATACGATAGTTTTATATACCGAAGGTATGAACGTTAGTGATCTAGCAAATGTTTTAGGAAAAAATGTTGCTGAAGTTATCAAGAAATTGATGAGTTTAGGTAAAATTATGAATTTAAATGCGGCAATTGATTTTGATACTGCTGAAATTGTGGCTTTAGATTATGGAAAGACTTTAAAGAGAGATACTACTAGAGATGAAACTAATTTTGAAGAATTAGAGATTATCGATGATGAAAAGGATTTACAAGAAAGGCCACCAGTAATTACTATTATGGGACATGTTGACCATGGTAAAACGACGTTATTAGATACAATAAGAAAAACTAATGTCGTTGATTCCGAAGCTGGAGGAATTACCCAACATATTGGTGCTTATCAGATAGTATATAACGATAAACCAATTACCTTTATTGATACTCCTGGACATGCGGCATTTACAGAAATGAGAGCAAGAGGAGCTAGTGTTACTGATATTGTTATCATTATCGTAGCTGCTGATGATGGTGTAATGCCACAAACTAAGGAAGCTATTGATCATGCAAAGGCGGCAAAAGTACCTATTGTGGTTGCTGTTAATAAAATTGATAAACCAGGAGCTAATCCTGAAAGAGTTATGACTGAAATGAGTCAAAATGGAGTTACTCCTGATACTTGGGGTGGAGATACACTTTTTGTAAATATTTCTGCTAAAACAGGGGAAGGAATACCTGAATTATTAGATAACTTGTTATTAATTAGTGAAATGCAGGGATTAAAGGCTAATCCAAATAGATATGCATCTGGTACTGTTATCGAATCAAGATTAGATAAATCGCTTGGGGTAGTTAGTACAATATTAATTCAAAATGGTACTTTGAGATTAGGAGATGCGGTTGTTGTAGGTAACTATGCTGGTAAAATTAGAACTTTGAAGAATGATAAAGGAGAAAATTTAACCATGGCTGGTCCTTCAATGCCGGTATCTATTACTGGTATAAGTGAGAGTCCATCAGCAGGTGATAAGTTTATGGCTTTTGAGAACGAAAAGAAAGCAAAAGCTATTTCTGAAGAAAGAATTGCAGCAGCTAGAAAGAAAAGTATGAATACTAATACTTCGGTATCTTTAGATGATTTGTTTGGTCGAATTGAAGCTGGAGAAAAAGAAATAAATGTTATTTTAAAAGCAGATGTTAAGGGTAGTGAAGAGGCAGTTAAGAATTCACTATTGAAGCTTGATGTTGAAGGAATTAAAGTAAATGTTATTAGAAGTAGTATTGGAGCTATTAGTGAAAGTGATATTGTTTTAGCAGCAGCATCTAATGCACTAATCATTGGATTTAATATTAGGCCTAATAATAAGATTAGTGAATACGCAAAAGAAAAGGGCGTAGATATTAGGCTTTATAATATTATATATAAAGTTGTCGAAGAGATGGAAGCGGCGATGAAAGGAAAGTTAGCTCCAGAATATGAAGAAAAGGTTTTGGGACAAGCTGAAGTTAGAAAACTATTTAAATTCTCTAAAGTAGGAACAATTGCTGGCTCTTATATTACCGATGGTATTGTCAGAAGAGATGCTAAAGCAAGAGTTATTAGAGATGGAGTCGTAATATACGATGGTAATATTAATTCTATAGCCAGAGAAAAAGATCAGGTAAAAGAAGTAAAGCAAGGTCTCGAGTGTGGTATTACAATCGAAAACTTCAATGATATTAAAGAAGGGGATATTATTGAAGCTTATGATATAGTGGAGGTTAAAAGATAATGAGAATTAAGGATAATTTTAGGGGAGATATTAAACGAATACCTGTGGAAGGCGTTATCAGTTTTATTGCTGATGCCATTGAAAGATACAATAAAAATTTGAAAGCAGCTGAACAAAGTGCTAAGCGTGTGTTTGCTTTGGATCGTGATGCTTATCAGTTTGGAGCTGAATTATACTATACTCCTGGATATACGCTTGAAGACTTTAATGCGGCCATAGCTAAATGTATAGAAGTTGGAGCATTAACAGCTGAAGATATTGAAAAAAGTGGAATTTTTGCTAGTTATATGGATAAGAATTTGTTTGAATATTCTCCTTCTTATGAAAATTTAGAAAAAGTTCTTAAGACAGACCCAGAACTTAATTCTATTACTGCTGGCTATAACTATGCTAGAAGGGAAGTACTTACAAATAAAAGAGTAGCACTTTTGTCATTTGGCGGTAGACTTCGTGATGCTGAGTTTGATATCGATAAAATAGTAGCATCCATAGATGCTTGTGCTTATGGTAAGCTTACTACGGCTGATATGATTAAAAAAAGTGGATTATTTATTTTCGATGATGGCAATCAAGATGATGTTAATTTTGAATTATTAGAAAATGCTGTCAATGATAACAGTCTTGTTAAATATATTATAGATGGGTATAATATTGATAAATATGGAAAATATGAGAAACTTGGCAGTGATTTACGTAGTATTGGTTGGAGTATGGATGATTTTATTGCTAAGTTAGATACTTTAATGTCTATTAAACGAAAAGAAGAAAAAAACATTATGAAAAAAATTGATAGTGACGAATGGTTTTCAGGTATTAAATTTGATAAAAGACCATCTTATAAAACAATTTTTGAAGTACTTATGGATAGAGACCATCTCCTTCCACATGTTATAGAAGGATATAACATGGGAAATGAAAATGTCAAAAAGAAAAGAAATGAAAAACTATTTACTTTGGGAAGAATGTTATGTGCTAATGGATACTCATTAGAAAGCTTTATTGATAGTGTCAATACATGTATCGATTATTTTGATAGAAGGGTTGAAGAAATAGAAAGAGATGAATTATTCTCTGAATATAATTTAGATCAAGATACACTTTTCGCAATATCAAGAATTGTTAGAGAAAAAGAAACTGATAATGACATTACTAATGGTTATGAAGTAGAGAGATGTAGTATATTAACTAAATTAGGAATGGATTTATTTAATAAAGGTTATTCGATGAATGCATTTAGCAATGATATAAAGTATTTCCGTAATGGTGGTTTTGTAACTGCTGAAGATATTATGAATTCACATGTATTTGATTGGATTATGGATTTGGGTTGTTCTGCTTCATTTCAGACCATTGCTGATATTGCAAATTATGATTGTTTATTTACATATATTTGGTATGGTTATAATGCAATGCTTTTGAATGCTAAAACTATGTCTAGTGAAGATAGGAGTCAACGTGGATTTTAAAAAAGATAATTTTAGAGAACGATTTATGCAAAGAAGAAGTGATAATCAGAGTCAACTTACTACTGAAAAAAGAAATATCAATCCAATGAATCAGGGAAGAGATGCTTTTAATCAGGGACAAGATTGGTATAACAGAGGAATTCCTTTGGAAAATGCTCCTGATTATTTAAGGAATAATATGGAATTTATTAAAGGTTATAATCGAAAAAAACAATTGGATTCAATAACAAATAATAATAATTAATATAAATATAGGAGGTATATATATGAGTATTAAGATTGAAAGATTGAATAATGCTTTTGCCTCAAAGATTAGTGAAGTGATACATGATGAAGTAAAGGATAGAGATATTGATATGGTAACTATAACTGAAGTTAGAATTACCAACGATCTATCTTTTGCTAAAGTGTATTTTACAACTCTTGATGATGACAAAGAAAAAGTATTGAAGGCTTTAAACAAAGCTAGTAGTTTTATTAGAGGAAAGCTTTGTGAGAAAATTGAAATTAGAAAAATGCCAGAATTATCTTTTGTATATGATGAATCTATTGCTTATGGTAAAAAGATAGAAGATATAATTGAAAGGATTAATAATAATGAATAATATTTTAGATGTTATTAATGAAAGTAAGAAGATAATATTGCTTACACATGAAAATCCTGATGGCGATGCAATTGGTTCAGTGATGGCTTTTTATCATATGTTAAAAAAGTTTAATAAGGATATAGAGGTTGTTATACCTGAAATTCCTGATAGATTTTTATTTATGGATTCAATAGATGTAGTTAAAAAGTCAAGTTCAGACGAATTTGATTTAGGGATAATATTAGATTGTGCTAGTAAAGAACGTATTGGTGAAGAAAACAATGAGTTTAATAGATGTAAAAAGACGATAGTTATCGACCATCATGAGACAAACTCACTATATGGAGATATCAATCATATAGAGAAGAATATTTCTTCTTGTGCACAGGTTATATATTATTTATTTAAAGATTATATTAATCAACAAGCTGGTAGTGCTTTAGCTGTAGGATTACTTACTGATACGGCGGGATTTAGAAATTGTAATGTCGATAAAAATACTTTTCTAATGGCAGCTGAATTAATTGATTTAGGAGTTAATATTTATAATATATATTATTTAGTGTTATCTAAAAAAACAGATTCTGAATATGCATTGATGAAAATGACACTTGATAGAATGGAATTATTTGAAGATGGTAAAATAGCCTTCTCGTATATTTCACATGAAGATATGGAAAATGTTGGTGCTAAATTAGGTGATCATGAAGGATTAGTTGATCTTGGTAGAAATATTGACGGAGTCGAAGTGTCAATCTTTATGAGAGAAGATGATGGATATAATATTTCATTTAGATCAAATGGATTAATTAATGTCAATAATATAGCTAAAAAGTTTAATGGTGGAGGCCATAGAATGGCTGCTGGTGCCAAATCTAGATTATCTTTTAAAGAGACAAAAGAAAAAGTTATTAATGAAACTATAAAGGAATTTAATAAGTAATGAATGGTATTATTATTATTAATAAACCTTTAGGATACACTAGTAGAGATGTTGTAGATGAGGTTTCTAAATGTTTTAAGACCAAAAAAGTAGGACATGCTGGAACATTAGATCCGAATGCCAGTGGAGTACTGATCGTATGTGTAAACAAAGGGTTAAAAGTTTGTGAGTTATTTAGTGATTGTGATAAAGAATATGAAACTGAAATAATTTTAGGAATTGAAACAGATACACTGGATATGGATAAAAATGCAACGATTATTAGGGAAGAAAATGTCAATATAGATGAGGAAACTCTAAAAAAGGTAGTTAATTCTTTTAAGGGAAAATATATGCAAGAAGTTCCTAAATATTCAGCTGTTAAAATTAACGGAAAAAAACTATATGAATATGCAAGAAGTGGTGTTGAAGTAGAATTACCTAAAAAAGAAGTAGAAATCAAAGATATTGAAATAATAAGTGATATTGTTTATAGAGATGGTAAAGGGTACTTTAAAATTAGAACTACTGTTAGTAAAGGAACGTATATTAGAAGTTTGGTTAGAGATATTGGTAATAAATTAGGTATTCCAATGGTAGTTAATCAACTAACAAGGACTAAAATTGGTAATTTCTCACTTAGTGATTGTTGTTCACTTGAAGATGTTAGGAATAATAATTATAAGTTATTATCTATTATGGATAGTTTTCCTAATATTCCTATTGTAAAAGTTAATGATAATATGGCTTATAAGATTAGGAACGGGGTTATTATGGATCATTTTTTTGATAGTGATATGGCTTTTATAACTGATAAAGATAATAATCTATTAGCTTTATATAAAAATATATATGATAAAAGTAGAGCATATAAGATGTTTATATAGCTCTTTTTGTGTGGTTTTATCATTGACCAGCAAAAGATTTACTATAATGCATATTATTAAAACTATTAAACTTTGTTTAGTAGTTTTTCTTTATTTTATATGGCTTATTTGTTATAATTATTACAGAAGGCGATAATATGAAACTTACAAGAGAAGTTATAAAAAAAATATCAAAGATTAAAAACGAGCCTAATTGGATGATGGAATTTAGACTAAAGGCTTTTGAATCATTTACTAATCTTGAACAACCTAATTTTGGGCCAGAAATAAAAATAGATTTTGATTCGATAACTTACTATAAAGAGAGAGCAAATGAGTTAACTAATGATTGGGAAAAGATTAGTTGTGCTATTCGAAATGAATTTAAAGATTTAGGTGTAATAGATGCTGAAAGTAAGTATTTAGATGGTATGGGAGCACAATATGATAGTGAAGTAATATATCATAATATGATTAAAGAATTAGAAAGTAAAAATGTTATATTTATGGATACGGATAGTGCACTTAAGAAATATCCTGAATTGTTTAAGAAATACTTTAATAAATTAGTTAAATATAATGAGAATAAATATACTGCTTTAAATGGAGCAGTATGGAGTGGAGGAACTTTTATATATATTCCTAAGAATACTAAATTAGATAGACCACTTCAAAGTTATTTTCGAATAAATAGTAAAAATATGGGACAATTTGAAAGAACTTTAATTATTGTCGATGATAATAGTGAACTGCATTATATTGAAGGATGTACTGCACCAACCTATACTGAGGATGCACTGCATGCAGCTGTAGTGGAAATATATGTTGGTAAAAATGCTAAATGTAGATATACGACTATTCAGAATTGGTCTAATGATGTATATAATTTAGTTACAAAAAGGGCAATTGTCGATGAGAATGGACTTATGGAATGGATAGATGGTAATGTCGGTGCTGGTACTAATATGAAATATCCTTGTTGTGTTTTAAACGGTAAATATGCAAGAGGTAGTTGTATTACCGTTGCGGCTGCTGGTAGAGGACAAGTACAAGATACTGGTGCTAGAATGATTCATTTAGCGCCACATACGAAGAGTAATATTATATCTAAATCAATCGCTTCAAATGGTGGAAATGCAACATATAGAGGTACGGTTAGAATTGCTAAAAATGCTACAAATTCTATTAGTAATGTCAAATGTGATACTATTATTTTAGATGAAGAGTCAAAAAGTGACACAATACCTAAAAATATTGTGTTAAATAATAGTTCATATTTAGAGCATGAAGCAACTGTATCTAAAATAGAAGAAGATAAATTGTTTTATTTAATGAGTAGAGGACTTGATGAAGATAAAGCTAAAGAATTAATTGTGTTGGGATTCATAAATGCTTTTAGAGAGGAATTACCTATGGAATATGCTGTTGAACTTAATAGACTATTAAGTGTCACAATAGGAGGATAGAATGAAAAAAGTACTATTTGTTTTATTGATTTTAGCACTATTATTTGGTGGATATCTTTTATATGATAATTATTTTAATCAAGGTATACCTGTACTTAATGTAGAAGAAAGTGTTGTTAATATAGATGAATTATATATATACGGAACACATTTAAATATGCATGGTAATACTATTGATGATGATAATCTTGATTTAGTTTTATATAATGGAAGTTTTTTAAATTACGATATTAATCTAACTAATGATGGATTTAATTTATCCGATAATATTAATAAAGGTATATATTTGGATGAAATACCAAGAGGAAATTATTATGTGTTTTTAAGAAGTCATAATAAAGACGAAAACGATGAAGATGTATATAAATATTATACGTTAAATAATACGACTAAATATACAGAGACAACTTATTATACATTGAGTAATATTGGTAATAAAATAGTCATTAATAATGAAGCAGAGACATATCATACTTTGATGTTAAATGTTAGTAAAAATCAAGATGAGGTATATGATGTGGTAGTAGATGCAGGACATGGTGGAAAAGATAGTGGAGCTATTAAGAATGGTTATTATGAGTCTTATTTTACGATGAAAATTGCATCAAGCTTGAAAGAAAAATTAGAAAGTTATGGAGTTAAAGTTAAGCTTACTAGAGAAGAAAATCAACTTACTAAAGATGAAACAATGAAGGATTATGGTGCTCATGGTAGGGCTGTAATTCCACACGAAGTGAATGCCAAATACATATTTTCTATTCATATGAATAGTAGTTCTAGTAGTTATGTTAATGGATTAGAAATTTATTTAGCTAATAGGTCAGATTACAGTTTTGCTAAAACATTAGCTAGTAATATAGTTAATAAAACGGGAATAAATTATTCAAGTAATAGAATAGGTAAAAAAGCAGATGGTATATATACGAGAACATTTACTTTAGATAATATAAATAGTTCTAAAAAAGAATACTTAGATAAAGGAATGGAACCATATGATGTAACTACTAAATCCAATTACTATTTTATAATTAGAGAAACTGGTGGTATTATGACAGGGGCATATGTCGATAATAGAAATGAGGAAATAGGAGAAAATCCTTATTATGATAGTAACGTTGGAGTAGAATCATATTTGTTAGAGTTAGGATACTTATCTAATAAGAAGGATTTAGACAATATGATTAATAATATGGATAAGTTCACTGATGCTATTAGTGAATCATTTAAGAATTTATTTGTTACTGAAGAATAAAGTGTAAAATTTGTGTTAAATTTTAAAAAATCAAAATTTATTTTTTGATTTTTTTATTTTTTTCGTTTCTATTAATTCTGGATATTTAATATTTATTTTTTTATAATTATGAATGTTATATATTTATAGATTATTCATTTATTTAATCATTATCAAAATAGTGATGATTTTTTTTATTTTTTTAATTTGTATTACTTTTTTTAGTATGGTATGTTGAAGCAGAAAGGAGGGAAGCATGATAAATCAAGTTACTATTGTTGGAAGATTGGTAAAAACACCAGACTTGTTTATTACTGAAAATGGAACTAAAGGATCATTTGTTACTTTGGCAGTTGGTAGACCTTTTAAAAATGCCGATGGCGAATATGAAACTGATTTTTTAGATTGTACTTTATGGACGGGAATTGCTGAGAATACAGCTGAGTATTGTCAAAAAGGAGATGTAATTGGTGTTAGAGGTAGGTTGCAATCAAGATTAATTGAAAATGAAGATGGAACTAAAACAAAGAAAATGGATATTATTGCTGAGAGAGTTACTTTTCTAGCTTCGGCTAAAAATAATAATGATGGTGTGATATCAATCGAAGATACGAATGAAGAAGAAAAGCCTGATAATAGTGAGAAAAAGAAGAATCAGGATAAAAATAAGAAATAATAGTTGTGAAAGGATATGGAATTATGATTTTAGGGTATAGACTCAAAATACTAAGGAGAGAAAAAGGACTTAGTCAAGATGATTTAGGAAAACTAATTGGAGTATCAAAAGTTTCGGTTTCTGGATATGAGAAAGGAACAAGAGTACCAAGTATGGAAATTTTTTTAAAATTACTGAAAGTTTTCGAAATTTCTGCTGATTATATATTAGGAAGAGAATTAAATGTCGTATGTGAAAGCGACGACAATATTAAGTTACAGCTATCAAGTAGTGATATTCAAATAATAAGAGAATTAAGAACAAAGCCAATTTTATATTGTGAGATTGCCAGCGATCCTAGAAGATTTTTTACTAATTTAACGAAAAAATAATATATAATATTTAACATTTATGGTATAATATCTTGTAAGGAAGTGATACCATGATAGATGTTAAAGATCTTTTTGAAGGTGACTATATTGACAAAGAAGTTACTGTTAGTGGTTGGATTAGAAATCATCGTAAACAAAAAGAGTTTGGTTTTATTGATTTTAATGATGGAACTTTTTTTAAAAACCTGCAAATAGTTTATGATAAAGATTTAAAAAATTTTGAAGATATTCAGAAACTTCATATTGGTAGTGCCGTTACAGTAACTGGAAAGATTATCAAGTCTGAAGGTGCTGGTCAATCTATAGAAATGAAACTTAAGAGTTTTGTTTTAGAAGGCGATTGTCCTGAAGATTATCCAATTCAACCTAAAAGACATACAAGAGAATTTTTAAGAGAGCAAGCATATTTGAGAGTAAGAACAAATTTGTATGGTGCCGTGTTTAGAGTTAGAAGTGCTGCTGCATATGCGATTCATAAATATTTCCAAGATAATGGCTATGTTTATTTTCATGCACCAATAATTACAGCAAGTGATTGCGAAGGTGCCGGCGAAATGTTCCAAGTTACTACACTAGACTTAGATAGAGTAGCTAAAACAGGTGAAGTTGACTATAGCAAGGATTTCTTTGGAAAGCCAGCTGCCCTTACAGTTAGTGGACAATTACAAGCTGAAACTTTTGCTTTAGGATATAAGAAAGTATATACTTTCGGCCCTACTTTTAGAGCTGAAAACTCAAATACCAAGACACATGCTTCTGAATTTTGGATGATTGAACCTGAAATTGCTTTTTGTGATTTAGAAGAAGATATGAATATCATGGAAAGTATGTTAAAATATGTGGTTAAATATGTACTTGATAACTTACCTGAAGAAATGGAATTCTTTGATAATTTTGTAGAAAAAGGATTAATTGAAAAATTGAAACGACTAATTGATAGCAAATTTACACGTGTCGATCATGAAGAAGTTATTTCGATATTAAAGAAAGCAGATGTGAAATGGGAATTCCCTCCAGAATATGGTGAGGATATTGCTAAAGAGCATGAAAAATATATTACCGAATACTTTAATGGCCCTGTATTTATTAAAAACTGGCCAAAGGATATTAAAGCATTTTACATGAAACAAAATGATGATGGCAAAACTGTGGCTGCCGTAGACTTAGAAGTACCTGGTGCTGGTGAACTAATGGGTGGTAGTCAAAGAGAAGAAGATTATGATAAATTGCTTGCAAGAATCAAAGAACTTGGAATGAAGGAAGAAGATTTTGATTGGTATCTAAATCTTAGAAAGTTTGGTGGATGTGTACATTCAGGATTTGGTATGGGATTTGAAAGACTTATCATCTATTTAACTGGTGTAGACAATATAAGAGATGTAATTCCTTATCCTAGAACACCTGGTAACTGTGATTATTAAGAAGGTTTTTTCCTTCTTTTTTTTGTAAAATTTGGCAATTATATTTAACTAATGTTTGTAAATAATAAGAATAAAAGGAGGTATATATGAAAAAAGTATTAATACTATCTGGAATGTTGCTAATATTTTTAACTGGTTGTGGTGCTGGAGCTAGCAAGACAATGAATTGCTCTTATCAGACTACAACTAATAATTTGACTACAAGAATGTCATACAATATTGATTATGAGGGTACTGAAGTAAAAAAGTTACGTGTCTCTTATAATTATCATCAGGATGTTATGAACGATACTGATGGTGATGGAAACAATGATATAGATGGTGTTGGGACTGGTACTGATGGAACAACTAACGATACGCAAATCGATAATGATGGTATTATTGATGGCGTCGTAGGTAGTGCAATCGACGATGTTATCAATGGAGTTACCGATGTTATTTTAGATGTTTCTGGGTTACGTGACAGACATGCAAATGTACAAAACACTTATGGAAACATACCAGGATTTTCTGTGCAAACAACCGATGATATGACTGATAACGATTACCGTGTAACTTATATAATCGATTATGATACGATTAGTGATAGTGATTTGACAAACTTAAATTTATCTAGAAATATAAATACATTAAGAGATAATTACATCGCGCAAGGTTTTTCTTGTAATGAGTAATTTCTTTTTTTGTTTTGTTGAATAAAATAGTTATTTATTATATAATTATTATTGAATAGAGGTGTTGTTCATGAATAATTATAAGACTATGGATGCAAACGAAGCTGTTAGCAGTGTGGCATATAAATTTAGTGAATTATGTGGAATATATCCAATAACTCCAGCTAGCCCAATGGCTGAGAAAGTTGATATTATGGCTAACGGTGATAATTATAATTTTTGGAATAATAAAGTTAAGGTTACTGAGATGCAATCAGAAGCTGGAGCTGTTGCTTTGGTTCATGGTGCATTACAATCAGGTGTTTTAGCTACGACATTTACTGCTAGTCAAGGTTTATTATTAATGATTCCTACATTATATAAAATGTCGGGAGAAATGTTACCTGGTGTTTTACATGTTGCTGCTAGAAGCCTGGCAACTCATGCTCTTAGTATCTTTGGAGATCACCAGGATGTATATGCAATTAGATCAACTGGCGTATGTATGTTAGCAAGTGCTAATCCGGAAGATGCATACCGAATGGCGGCAGTTGCTCATTTATCAGCTATTAAAGCTAGTTTACCTTTTGTTAACTTTTTTGATGGATTTAGAACTAGTCACGAGATAGATAAGATTAAACTATTGGATTTTGATAAGATTAAAGAATTAATAGATGAAAAAGCACTACAAGAGTTTAGAAATAGAGCAATGAGCAATGAAAACTATAATACACGAGGAACAGCACAAAATGATGATATTTATTTTCAAAATGCCGAAGCTAGAAATAAAAACTATGAGCAGGCTGTTAACATAGTTGAAAAATATATGAATAAAATCAACACGATTTCTGGCTCTAAGTTTAAACCTTTTAATTATTATGGTGATGCTAATGCAAAGAACATCATTATTGCTATGGGTAGTGTATGTGATACGATTAGAGAAACTGTAAATTATTTAAATAAAAAAGGATATAAATGTGGTATGATTGAAGTTCACTTATATCGTCCATTTAGTACTAAACATTTAGTGTCAAGTTTACCAAAAACAGTTAAAAATATTGCTGTGTTAGACAGAACCAAGGATAGTGCTGCAAATGGAGAACCATTATTTTTAGATGTTTCCGCTGCTTTAAGAGACAAGAATATCAATATTGTTGGTGGAAGATACGGCTTATCATCTAAAGATACCACACCAGCTCAAATAAAAGCTGTGTTTGATTTTATGGATAGTAAAGACATTCATCATAATTTTACAATTGGTATTGATGATGATGTTACTAAGTTAAGTTTACCTGTCGATGATAGTTTTATTATTCCAAGTAAGATGACAGAATTTTTAATCTATGGTTATGGTTCTGATGGTATGGTATCAACCTCAAAAGATATGATTAAAATTATTGGTGACCATACAGAAAATTATGTCCAAGGATATTTTCAATACGATTCAAAAAAATCTGGTGGTGTTACTAGAAGTCATATGAGAATATCAAAAAATAAAATTTATAAACCATACTATGTTAGTAATCCTTCATTAATTGTAGTTGCCAAAGAAGAATATATATATAAATATGATATTTTAGATAATTTATGTGAAGGTGGAACACTATTTTTAAACACAAAGTTAGACAAGAATAAATTGATAGCTTCTTTACCTAACAAAGTAAAATTCTTACTAGCAAAGAAAAAGGCAAAATTATACATTATTGATGCTTATAAATTAGTAAATGAACTTGGTCTTAAAAATAAAATTAGCACTTGTATGGAAATCTGCATTTTTGATATCATCAAAATTATTAGTACTGATAAGGTTAAAAAGATAATGAAAGATACAAATGCTAAGCGATTTGCTCATAAAGGCGAAACTGTTATCAATGTAAACAACAGAATTGTTGATGAAGCTATTAATAATGTTGTAAAAGTACATGTAAATCCTGAATGGATAAAGTTACAATATAAAGAAAAAGTAAAACTATCATTCAATGAGACAATCGGATTATTAAAAGGTAATTCTTTACCAGTAAGCGCCTTTCTTGATAAAAAGGATGGAGTATACCCCGGCGGAATGACCAAATTTGAGAAACGCGATATTGCAGAAAATGTACCTTGTTGGAATAAAGAAAATTGTATTCAGTGTAATCAATGTGCTTTCGTTTGCCCACACGCTGTTATTAGACCATACTTACTTGATAAGGATGATAAATTAGAGGATGCTATTCCTAGTATCTTACCAAAAGATAAGAAATATTCTATCGGAATTTCCTACCAAGATTGTACTGGTTGTGGATTATGTGCTAATGTTTGTCCTGGAAAAGCAGGCAATAAGGCATTAGAAATGAAACAATACGATAAATCTGTATTTACTAATAAAAAAATTGATTATTTAAATAAAAATAGGGTAGAATATGAGAGCCAAATTGTAAATGTTAAGAATCTAGAATTTTCAGATCCTAAATTTGAATATTCTGGTGCTTGCGCAGGATGTGGAGAAACAGCTTACATTAAAAATTTAACACAATTATTTGGTAATAATTTAATGATCGCCAATGCAACTGGATGTTCTTCAATATATGGTGCTAGCGCACCTTCAACACCATATTTAATTCCTTGGGCTAATAGTCTATTTGAGGATAATGCTGAATTTGGATTAGGTATTAAATCAGGAATTAATATTAACCGTAATAAAATAAAGAAATATATGGAAGAAAATAAATGTACTCTATTTAATAAATGGTTAGATAATATGGATGACTATAATATATGTATGGAAGTATACAATAGTATCGACTATAAAAAACATCCAGTATTAGAAAAATTAAAAGATTATATTGTTCCTAAGTCTATGTGGATAATTGGTGGAGATGGTTTTGCTTACGATATTGGTTATGGTGGACTTGACCATGTATTATCTACTAACGAGAATATAAATATATTGATTTTAGATACCGAGGTTTATTCAAATACTGGAGGACAATCTTCTAAATCTAGTAATTTAGGTTCAATTGCTTCGTTCACAGCAAGTGGAAAAACGAACTATAAAAAAGATTTAGCTAGAATGGCAATGTGCTATCCACATGTATATGTAGCTTGTGTAAATATTGGTTACAATAAAGAACAATATTTAAAAGCATTACAAGAAGCCAATAATCATGATGGACCTTCAATAATTATTGCTTATGCACCTTGTATTGAACATGGTATTAAAACAGGAATGGAGCATAGTTTAGATGACTCTAAATTGGCAACAACTTGTGGATATTTCTTAACCTTTAGATATAATCCTGATACACAGACATTTACTTTAGATTCAAAAGACATCGATGATACTAAATATGATGAATTCTTATCAAATGAAAACAGATATGCTAATCTTAAAAAAGTTAACCCAGAAGGTGCTGATACTTTGTTAGCATTGCAAAAAGAATGGGCTAAAAAAAGATATGAATATTATAGTAAATTAAGTTAACTAGTAGAAAACCACTTAATCATTTGATTAAGTGGTTTTTATATTTCTTCAAAACGATATTTTTGTTTAACATCAGGATATTTTTCATGATCTACTTCACCTGCAAACATTTCATATGGTCTTGCCCAAATTTGATCACCATGAGTATATACTACTAAATCTTCAAGTGTTTCAGAATGTTTTGCAATAGCAATTACTTTGTGGGTACTTCCTTTGAAATGTCTGTATGTTTTACCAACAACTATTTCTCTCATATTAGCTCCTTTAACAAAAATGGTGCCGCTTGACAGAATCAAACTGTCCT
>CAMZBG010000016.1 GCA_947304495.1 uncultured Clostridia bacterium
TATATATGTAAAATTCTTAACATTATCATTTAAATCAGCAATTCCTTCAAATAAACTATTTGAATTATATGCATCGCCAAGAACTTCTACAATTAAAAGAATAAAATGAATAATAGCTAATCTAATAAATAAATCTAAATATGTAGTTAAGCATTGTTTCCACCATTTTTGAAACATATTATCTTTTTTTGGTGCAAGATAGCCCATTATGGCAACTGGTGCCATAATTTGTAAAAATATTATCTGCGCATATCTTGTACCAACATCAATGCAATACATAACTAGTATATATCCAATAAATACGCCTACAAGAATGGCCATAAATCCATCAAACCTAATTCTAGGTGTATCTTCTGATTCACTTGAATTTATGCCATTAGAAATATCAAAACTATCTCCTGTAGCTAAGTTTGATAAGTTTTTACTTACAATAACTTGTTCTTCATTGCAACCACCATGACAAACATCTTCATCCACTTCATAAAATAAACCTAACATATTAGATGAAAATGAGCCACCTAAATCAGCAAAATTAGAATCTTTCTTTCCTATAATAATTTTAGAAATTACTTGATTTTCAATTATTTTATTTTGTAAATCGTATGCCATTGTAAATATTTTTGGTACAAAGGCAATCAAAAGAATAACAACGATAATACGGAAAGTAATGTTACCAACACCTTTTTCTTTATCTAAAAAATTATCTGGTTGCATAACATACTTAACAAATTCAAAAGTTATATAAAAAGTCATAACGATTGTTAAAATCATCGTAACTCTCTGATATATAGGTTGTATTTGTTCAGATGATAAAATATTCAATCTAGCTACGACCATAAATAAATGATATAGCCAACCAATCAAACTATATATTAAATTACAGAGAACAGCTCCAATACCTCTTAGCGCCTGGCGCCATAAAGGTAAGTTGCCAAATAACGACACTAATATCTGCATAGTATCCACTCCTTATTTACTTAAAATTACAACTTGTATAGCCTAAGCCCTCCCAAGCAATATTAGCTAAATTCATAATCGCGTTTATAAAAACAGGCACAAAGAACACCAATACTCCCATAATAATTCTTTTAATAAAAGTTTTTTGTGCTTTTTTCATGTCATCTTCTTTTTGAGCAACAACTGCCTTAAAGAAGTCAAATGAGCCATATCCAACAATCAAAGCTGGAACAATAAATTTTGGATACAGTAATATATCCTCAAGCATTTTTTTAAATTCTGCATCAAACAACTGATCACAAGTTATAGTTACTGTTTTACCACCACTTTTTACTCGCATATCTTTCTCTTTTTTTGTCGTAGTAGATGGTGTTACATCATAAACAGGAAGGACTTCAGCATAATATTGTTCAGAAGTTCTTATTGTTCCTGATGAAGTATATCTATCTGTTAGCCATACTTTCATATTGCTTACTTGTGCTGAAGCTGTTTTAAAGCTATTCGCATCACTAGCATTATCAAATCCCCATACACCATCTGAATCAAACCATAAACTTCTAACTTTTTGTCTAAATACAAGATACCTAGGACATCCTGAAGAAACAGCTTTTACTGTAATTCCAGTTTCTGAATCTTTTTTATCTTTTTTACGATTGATAAGTGGTTCCGTTTTAAAAATGTTATTTTTTCCACCGCCTCTTACATCGATTGTTACATCTCCAGTTGTTGGATCATATGTAAGATTACTTCCATTTCCTGAATAATAACATTTACTATCCGTATCTGCATATACTCTATTTATTCCTAAAACCATTATAAATAATAGTAAAAATACATATTTTTGATATCTCATATAGCACCTCTTTTTCTTGCATGCGAAAAATACTCCGTATACATTATATCATAAAAAAAGAGAAAAAGAAATATCTTTTTCTACTAATTTTATACTAATATTTAATGTAATTATTTTTCAGTAAAATAACAACTTAAGGCGCTTTTAGATTGATTAGTAGCGTCCTTATCATTTGCCGTTGGCAAAATGTTGTAAAAAATTACATTAACTAAAACTGGAACAAAGAATACTAAAGCCGCATAAATAGCTCTTTTAATAGCCATTTTTTGGGCAGATTTAATCTCATCTTCTTTACCAGCCATGACAGCTTTTCCTAAATCCATTATTAAAAGTACGACAAGTGCTATAATAATTCCAGCTTGAATTAGTGGCACTACTCCATGTTTAATAAGTCTAATCACAGGCATTAATGCATCACAAGCACCAGATAAAAATAACATTATAATTCCTCCTTTTTCACTTAATACAATAATATAATAAAAACCCATTTATGTCAATATTTTACATTTATTTTGTATATTCAAATTCATAATCTAATATTTTGATAATATCTCCTTCTTGAATTCCCATCTTTTCTAATTCTTCATCTACACCCATATTTCTAAGCTTTTTAGCAAACCTAGATATTGCTTCTTCGGTATTAAAGTTAATCATTTTGAATATTTTCTCTACCTTTTCACCTTTTATTTGATATGTATGATCATTTTCTTTAACTATTGTAAATGGTTTTTCTTGTTTAAATTTATATAATACATGTCTTTCTTGTACTTCTTCTTCATATAATACTTCTTCTTTAGTATTCTTTACTAATTCAGATAATGCTTTAATTAAAGTATCTAAATTTTGGTTAGTTAAAGCTGATATTTCATAAATATCTCTATCGATTTTCTTTTTAAATTCTAATAAATTTTCTTTACTATTAGGTAAATCCATCTTATTAGCAATTATTATTTCTTGTTTATTTAATAATTTAGGACTAAATGTTTCTAATTCTTTTCTGATAACTTGATAATCTTCATAAGGATCTCTTCCCTCTGAAGCAGACATATCTATTACATGAGCAATTATTTTAGTCCTTTCAATATGTTTTAAAAATTTATGTCCAAGTCCTAATCCTTCACTAGCACCTTCGATAAGTCCTGGTAAATCAGCTATAACAAAACTATTATCTTTAGTAGTTACTACTCCTAAATTTGGTGATAAAGTTGTAAAATGATAAGCTGCAATCTTAGGATTAGCATTAGTTATCATTGAAAGCAATGTTGATTTACCAACACTAGGTAAACCTACTAACCCTACATCAGCTAACATTCTAAGCTCTACTTTTATCTTTCTTTCTTCACCTGGTTCTCCACGTTCAGCAAATGATGGACAAGGATTTGTTTTAGTAGCAAGTGATACATTACCTCTACCACCTTTTCCTCCATAAGCTACGATTACTTCTTCATTGTGATGAGTTAAATCAGCAATAACCATATTCGTATCATAATCTTTTACTGTAGTTCCTACCGGAACTTTAATAATCATATCATTAGCATACGCCCCTGATTTATTCTTACCTTCTCCATTTTTGCCAGGTTCACCTTTAACATTTTTAAGATATCTTAAATCAATTAAAGTTTTAAGTCCTTCGTCAGCTCTAAAGATGATATCAGCGCCTTTTCCACCATTTCCACCATTAGGTCCACCCATTGGCACAAACTTTTCTCGTCTATAGGCCATACATCCATCTCCACCACGTCCAGCACTAACTTCCATAACAACTTCATCAATAAACATGTCACTCACCTCTATTCATATTAATTATAACATAAATTTCTTCGCTTACGTGTAATTATATAATAGTTAATAATTAAATTCAAGTATTAATAAAAAAAGTGGAAAATTCCACTTTTTTTCTAACGACCACCCATAGAGCCGCCGCCACCGAAGGAACCGCCTCCTCCTCCGCCAGAAGAGAATCCTCCTCCACCAGAAGAATAACTTTCAGCAGCACTTCTTGCAGCACTAGCAGCATGTACAGTATTTACAGATAAATTATTGATATATGTAAGTGTATTATAATCAATATTTCTAGCTTCCATCTGTTCAACAATTTCCGGATATAAATTCTTAAATTGTTTTGCTACTTTTTCGGCCATTCCAAATAAATATGCAAACATCAAATATTCATCCCATAGTTGTACTTCAATAGCCTCTTTGTTTTTCATATCAGAAAATTCTTTAAAGAATAATTTAAGTCCATACAATTCTTGACTATCTTTATATATCATATCATCCATGACATTTTTCTTTTTACATTCTTCTTTATTTGTTCTCTTATAAATATGATTTTCACTCTTTAATTTACTTATCTCATTATTTTGAATACGTGTAAATATTCCAAAGAATTTACTATAATTTTTTCTACTCCATTTTTCAAGTTCTTTAGGTTCAAGATAACCATCTAAACTAGCTTTATACATTATATCAAACAAATCTCTTTCAACATCTATATCAAATGATGGATTCATTGTCAAATCAATCATACTAGTTTCTTTATTAAATATTCCTTTAGTCTCATTCTTCATAGCAATCTTACCCTGTCTTAACCATTTCAAAATAATTGCTCCAAAAATATTAGTTTCTTTATAATCAAAATTATTTAAATTAATTAAAGCATTAGCATAATATATATCTTTATTACAAGGAATATCTCTAAACATTGGCGTATTCTTTTTATCTATTGTCTTATTATCTTTATATCCATATCCACTCTTACTTGCCGCTACAATTATTCCCACAATAAATGCAAGTGGAACTATTGTAGTAAGAATAGAAAATATCATATCGATAATACTAAACGCATTATCAGTATCCAATCCATAATCATAATCAAATGTTCCTTCTTCTGCCATATTGTATACTTCATCAAAATTACTAAAATTACCATTTGTATTATCAGTATTAAATGTAGCTAATGGAAATTTAACTAACAAAACAACATAATCATTAATAACACTATATCCATCATTAGTCATTTCTATCTTTCCATCTTTAACATAAGCATAACCTTGATATCCATATCCCCATACATCTAATGTATCAGGAAATTCATAAAAACTACTTACTTTAACTGTAAAATTATCAAGTGTTACATTAGGAAATAATGTTTGATATAATACTTGACTATCACTTGTATTAGTAATAAAGTTAGACATCGTATAGCTAAGTAAAAATTTATGTCTACTCATATCCCCTTTACCAAAACATAACTCTATTCCTTCACTAACATAGTTTATTCCATAGTATCCTCTTTTTTGAATAAGACTCTCATTAATATTCCATTCTTTATAAGTTAAATCATTATTATCCATTTTAACTGTAAAATCAGATACCTCTTGATTACCTAAATTATATAATTGTTTATACCATTCGCTTCCACTATCCGCTTGTACATCCCATAATTCAGTAATTTTAGCAGTACCATCTTTCTCTAAATATATATTCATATCAATATTGTATATATGATCTGCAAATACTTTTATCGGATTAACTAAAACAAATAGAAATAATATAGAAAATAATTTCTTTTTCATATTATCACTCCTTTAACATTTTCTTACATTCTTTATATCTAGGATAATACTTATTCACCAAAGACCAAAAATTCTTTGAATGATCATGATGTACAAAATGACTAAGTTCATGTACAATAACATAATCGAGACAACTTATATCATATTTAGATAAATTATAATTTAATGTAACATTATGATTTCTAATATTACATACTCCCCATCTACTAGTCATCTTTCTTATCTTTAAATTAGGTACTGGTATTTTTTCTTCAAACACGCTATACCAATAATCTAATCTACTCTGATATATATTTTTTATCTCATTATCCAAATACTTATATAATTTCTTTTCATCTGGTGCATATAACTTATTACCATTAAACTCTATATCATTAAAACCGTAAATAACATCATATTCACACCCAAAATAATAGAAATTACTACCCTTTTTTTGTTTTTTATTATCACTATCTAACATCTTTTTAATACTTCCAAGATTATCATTAATTAATTTCATAATACTCTTATTTGATGTCATATAATTAGTAGTAACAACTATTCTACCATTCTTTACTCTTATATAAGTATTCCGATTATTCTTTTTAATAACATCTATATCATATAATACATCATCTATTTTAATATTCATATTTCCCCCTAAAGAAAAAGACTATTATAGTCTAAAAAGATACTTTAGGTGTTTCTTTTTCTTCTTCGCTAGCTTTAAAGAAATCAAATCTCTTAAATTTGAACAAATTAGCTACTATATTAGATGGAAACATTTCAACAAGATTGTTAAATGACATAGCTGAGTCATTATAGAATTGTCTAGCATAAGTAATCTTATCTTCAGTTTCTTTTAAGTCACCTTGTAGTGCTAAAAAGTTCTCGTTAGCTTTAAGTTCTGGATATGCTTCAGCTAGAGCAAATAATTTATTTAATGCTCCAGTAAGTTCATTGTTAGCTTCAACTTTCTCATTTACACTGCCAGCACTAACAGCTTTATTTCTAGCTTCAATTACTGCTGTAAGTGTTCCTTCCTCATGTTTTGCATATCCTTTTACTGTTTCAACTAAATTTGGTATTAAATCAGCTCTTCTTTTAAGTTGTACATCAATTTGACTAAATTGATTATTAACCTTGTTTCTAGCATTAACTAATTTGTTATAAACGCCAATAACATAGAAAACTACAAGAGCTAACACACCAACTACTATAATAATTACAGTACCCATAATCATCCTCCTAAAATAATTATATAAAATAATTTTTAAAAAGTCTACAAAATAGTTGTCGATTTAAAAAAATATTATATGATGCATATGAAAGAGGATAATTCATATAATAAGTATGAAAAGAATTTAAGAATTCTTATTATAAAATGTATATTTCTAAACATTTATTCCATACTATTAATGGTGATTATATGGAAAACATTGATATTAGAAATTATATTATTGAAAATTTTAAAAATGACAATGAAGAAAAAATTAGAGATTCAATTGAAACGACAATTAAATTTAAAGATGAAGATGCTCTAATTGGTCTAGGTGTCTTATTTGAATTATTATGGAATAGTTCTAATGATGAAGAAAAAAATCATTATTTAAAAATAATTAATAAAGAAATCAAAACCTGTCACTAGACAGGTTTTATTTCATTTAATATTTCTTTAATTATTTCTCTTTCATCAAAAGGATATCTTACTCCTTTTATTTCTTTATAATCTTCATGTCCCTTTCCTATCAACATGATAATATCCCCTTTTTTTCCATTCTTAATCGCATATTTAATAGCTTCTTTCCTATCAGGAATAATCGTATATTCACATTTTGTTTTCTTAATGCCAACTAAAATATCATTGGCAATATCTTCAAATTCCTCATATCTGTTATTATCTTCAGTAATTATACAATAATCCGAATATTTTCCAGCCATTTCTCCCATCTCATAGCGTCTATCTTTACTTCTATTGCCACCGCAACCAAAGATAGTTACTATTCTTTCTGGCTTATATTCTCTAATAGTACTAAGAATACTCTCAGTACTAACGCCATTATGTGCATAATCGATTAACAATGTAAACTTATCAGATACCTTAACTGGTTCTACTCTTCCCTTGACAGCAAATTTACTAAGAGCTTCCTTTATATATTTGATATCTATTCCAATCATATGACAAGTAAGAATTGCTGCCATTGCATTGTACGATGAAAATTTACCTGGAGTACTAATCCTAAAAGTATCTTTTATTACCCCATCAGTTGTCAGATCGATACCAATAAAATTATCTTCTCTAACAAGTTCCATCTTTGTAGCCCTAAGATCTGCTCTTTCATCATATCCATATGTGTTGATAGAAGCATCTCCACCAACGACCATATCATAAAAATGACTATCATCAATATTTAACACACCATAATTACATTGATTAAATAATTTAGCTTTACTCTTTATATAATCAGCCATATCAGAGTGTTCATTTTCTCCAATATGATCTTGTGATAAATTAGTAAATATTCCATAATCAAAAATAATATCATTAACCCTATCATATTTTAAAGCCTGACTAGATACTTCCATTACCATATAATCCATCTTTTTCTTAACCATTTCATTCATATATTTTAATGTCTCATATGATTCCGGTGTTGTATTCTTACTTGGATACATTTTATCTCCAATATATATTCCTGTTGTTCCTATCATTCCACATTTATATCCAGCACATTCTAGAATCCTCTTAATCATAAAACTAACCGTAGTTTTTCCTTTAGTACCTGTTATAGCTATCGTCTTCATCTTATTTTGAGGATACTTAAATAATCTCATTGCTAATTTAGCTAAAATACCTCTTGTATCTGCTACCTTTATAACCGTAACATCTTCACTTATTTCCACTTTTTTAGAAATAAGTATCGCTTTAGCTCCATTTTTAATTGCATCCTTAATATAATTATGTCCATCTACCTCACTACCAACAATGGCCATAAATAGATTATTATCTTTTACTTTCCTAGAGTCATAGACAATATCATTAATTTCTATTTCCATATCACCTTTAATAAGTTTATATGGAATATCTTTAAACAATTCACTTAATTTCATTTGTTCCCCCTATCCATATCTAGAAACATCTTCACTAGGTATTTCTACTTCGACTCCCTCACTTGTAAGTTCATCTTTAAATATTTCTTTAAATGATATCAATTCTTTCCTAATAACATCTGGATATACCGCTTTCGTAGTTCTTATTGCTTCATATATATGTTTAAATTTAACCTCATTACTATTATTAAATAGTGCTGCTGAAAAAGCTTGTCGTAAAACTGTCAAAGCAATATCTGGATACCTTGAAGATATTTCATATACCCTTTTATATTCACTAGTCATTCCAACAATAAATTTCATTATCTTTTCTTTAATAAAATCCGTATAGTTTAATTTAACTCCTGTTTGTGCCTCTATCTTAGGAACAGTTCTCATAAGTATCTGTACACACATTTCCTGTGTTGGCTCAGAAACATCTATTCTTTGGAATCTTCTTACAAATGCCTTATCACGAAGTACATACCTTTCGTATTCATCGACAGTCGTTGCTCCAATTAACTTAACAGTTCCTCTTCCTAAACCTTCCTTAAACATATTAGCAAGATCTACTGGCCCACTACTAGCACTAGCACCCATTAACATATGGATCTCATCGATAAATACGATTACCTTTTCTCTTGTCTTAAGTTCATTGACAAGCATCATTACTTTATTTTCACCATCATCTGTACCAACAAGTGATGGTGTACTTATCTTATATACACTATATCCCTTTAATGCATTAGGCATATCACCAATCTGCATACGATAAGCAAGTCCTTCGACAATAGCAGTTTTACCAATACCAGGCTTACCAACTAAACAAGCTGATTTTTCTGGTGTTAATAATACCATCACCAATTCCTTTAATTCCTTATCTCTAGCAATTGCAGGGTTAACAATATACTTATTTGCTGTTAAATTCTCGCCATATTTCTCTAAAATACTAACGTTATTATCCATATATTTACCTACTTCCTAAAAAAATTACCACTAAAATGCTACCTAAAGTAATAAGTAAAGATATCAAATACATTACTCTAACATAACCATAAGACATACTTTTTTTCTTATCTAACCACTCATAATTATCATTAGGTAACTCTAAATTCTCTAATTTTACTGGTAATTTTCCTCTCATATCAATTCCTCTAATTCCTTTTTTATCTTTTCGTTATCGATTTCTTCAATTATTTTTTTTAATTTATTATCTTTTTCATATAATCTTAGTTTATCTTCATATTCAAAAAGTTTATTAACTACATTCTTAATACTTTTATGTATAGCATTTCTACTCTTATCTTCATTTTCACTTATCTCAGACAAAGATAAATTATCAAAATAATATGCTTCAAAATATTTCTTTTGAATTTCACTAAATAATTCACTATAATAATCATATAAAATTATTATATATTCCTGTTCCTTCATTAACTTAACCTCATTGTCGTATATATAATTGAAGCTATTATAAGTATTACTCCTAATATAAATAATATATATAATAATGTCTTTTTCTCATCTTTAACATAATAACCTATACTAAATAAGAACAAAGATGTCATAAGCATACACATAGGTATAAAAGCACTACTATAAAATATTGATAATCCTAATGCTCCTAACGCTATAATTGCTACAATAACACTAAATATTATATTTATTCTTTTATTTTCCATTTTATCACCTACAAATCCTTAAATAATCCATATATATATTTTTCAATATCAAATGGTTCAATCTGATCTTCTCTTTCACCTAACCCCACATATTTAACTGGAATATTAACCTCTTCCTTAATAGCTAATACTATTCCACCTTTTGCTGTACCATCTAATTTTGTTAAAACAATTCCTGTAATATCTGTAATCTCCTTAAAAGCTTTAGCTTGACTAATTCCATTCTGCCCAGTTGTAGCATCGATTACCAACAAGGTCTCATGTGGTGCTCCTGGAATTATTTTTTTAATTACTCTATTAATTTTAGCTAACTCTTCCATCAAATTATTCTTATTTTGTAACCTACCTGCCGTATCGATCATTACCATATCATACTTTTCTTTCTTAGCTATTTCCAAAGAATCATAAATAACCGCTGACGGATCACTAGCTTCACTACTAACTACCCTAGTCCCAGTTTTCTCTCCCCATTCTATTAGTTGTTCTCTCGCACCAGCTCTAAAAGTATCTCCAGCCACCAGCATTACTTTCTTACCTTTTTTCTTATACATCGAAGCTATTTTTCCAATCGTTGTCGTTTTACCAACACCATTTACTCCAACAAATAAAATTATTGTTGGTCCCTCTTCACTAAAATGTATCTTACTATCAATAATGTCATTACCGACATACATTACAAATAATTCATCGACAATTATTTCCTTAAGTAAATTACTATCTGTAATCTTTTCATTTTTAACCCTATCCTTAAGTCTATCGACAAATGTAACAACTGTATTAACTCCTATATCAGCCATTATTAATATATTCTCTAACTCTTCAAAATAGTCTTCTGATATATTTTTATATTTCTTTGACAAATTAGCTAACTGACTAACAAATTCTTCTCTACTCTTCTTAAGCCCGGTATCATAATTCTTAATCTCTTCTTGTTTTTCTTCTTTCTTTTTACCACCAAAGGCTTCTTTTATCTTACTAAATAGGCCCATATCTAACCTCCATATGCTTTTCTAATATATGTTTCCAACTCTTCTTTTACATTATCAAGTTCACCAATTATAATCTTATTTTCAATATCATCTAATATTTCCTTTAAATAATTACCAGGATCCCTATCAAGTATATAAGCAATATCACCAGCTGACAAAACTATATCTTTTCTTGAATATATTGGTAAATTATTATATATATCATTTATATCCTTATAGTTAATTCCTCTAATACTACCAACAACCGTAGATATATATAATCCATGTTTATATATAGAATATCTATTTATACCTTCCTCTAACATATCTTTAATCTTAATAATATTTTCTCTTTCATTTTTAGAAAAAGGATATTCATAATTACATTCTAACTGACTCCATATACCAATAATATCATCACATAAAACAATCTTCTCTAAATTAATTAATCCTAAATACTTATCTAATCCTAAATCGACAATTAATCTTCTTCCCTTTTCTCTATTCTTAGAAGTTAAAATCTTATCAAGTTCTTCTCTTCTTCTAACCCCAGATAATTGTTTCAATAAATATCCATATTTCTTAATATAATATTTTGTTTTATTATCGATAGTAAAATCCAAATAAGTAGCAAATCTAATAGCCCTAAGTATTCTCAAACTATCTTCTCTTAATCTATATCTTGGATTACCAACCATTCTAATTACTCGTTTATCTAAATCTGCTTTACCATTTAGTAAATCAATCAACTCTTCATCTTTATTAATACATATCGTATTTATTGTAAAATCTCTTCTAAGTAAATCTTTCTTTAAATCTGTTACATATTTAATCTTTACTGGTTTTCGATTATTTTCATATTTAATATCTTTTCTAAAAGTAGTTACATCAAATTTTACATTCTTATAAATAACCCTAACACTTCCATATTGAATATCACTAACGCCATCCGTATCAAATATCTCTATTATCTCTTTTGGTTTAGCATTTGTACATATATCAATATCATTCGTAGTTATACCTAATAAATAATCTCTTGGATATCCACCTACAATATAAGCTTCATACCCATGTTCATTAAATATATTAAGAACCGAAATAGCCTTATTATACATGTAACCACCCATATTAATTATATCACGTATTCCTGTTTTTTTTAATACTTATCGTATCATTTTACTTTCTTATGTATTATTTACCTTTTTTAGTAAACAATATAGATAGAAAGGATGATATAATGTTACCCAAAAGAAATTATTATTTAAATGATTATTTCGATATGTTTAATATGCCCTATAATAAAGAAAATATGAAAACTGATATCTATGAAAAAGATAACAAATATGTCTTAGAAATAGATTTACCAGGAATAAAAAGAGAAAATATCAAAATCAATTATGAAAATGGTTACTTGACAATCAGTGCTGAAAAAAATATCTTATCAGCTAACATCAATACCTACGTTAGAAGAGAAAGATTCTACGGAGAGATAAAAAGAAGTTTTTATATTGGTATCAAAAAAGATACCGATCTAAAAGCTAAATATAGTGAAGGTATTTTAATTATTACCTTTCCTAAAGAAGATATTCCTAAAACAGAATCAAAGAACATAACTGTAAATTAGTTATGTTCTTTTACTTCATTAAACCATACTGATGGATAACCCAAATAAGGAATTCTAAAAACTACTTCGCCATATATATTATTTGAAGATAACGTATAACTATCTACTTCTTTATTATTATCTCCCTTAGTTGTAAAAATATATACCTCGTTTATCTTATCTATTTTTATTATTCGATGAACAACAAGCATATCTTCTTTCCGATAAGCAATTATCTTACCTGTATCAAGTTCATCTATATCTTTTACTTTCTTTATAATAATTGCATCTCCCCTCTTCAAATTAGGATGCATACTTGAAGAAGTAATTCCCGCAATTCTATATTTTCCAATTCCTAACACCAAATAAATAAGCATTGTAATAATTATCACTATCAAAAGCTTTAATATTAGTTTTCTAATACTTATCTTTCCTTTATATTTATAATCAACTATATATAACGTTAATAATATTACAAATATAAGCATTAATGGTAAATATAATTTCATAACAAAACATACCCCCATTAATATAATACCAGTTATATATACTATCTTTTCCCTTAATTCCATAAATACCTCACACTAAAAGAAGTGATTTATCACTTCTTAAAATAATCTAATTATATCATTAAATGTTACATATAATAACAATCCAATTATCAACATAAAACCTATCGTATGAATTATATTTTCTACTTTCTTTGATACCGGTTTTTTAAATATCTTTTCAATTATTAAAAACAATATTCTTCCACCATCAAATGCTGGAAATGGTAACAAATTTATAATTCCGACATTTATTGATAAATATGCAACCAAATAAAGTACTGCTTCAAGTCCTTCTTTAGCTTGTGAATCAATAATCGAATATATTCCTACCGGTCCAGATAATTGATTTACCCCTACCTTACCAGCAAATAGATACTTAAGAGTATCGAACATACTTGAAAATAAAGAAATAGTTCTATTAAAAGCATAACTTATAGATTTTCCAAATCCATATTCCTTCTCATATCTCGTAGCAATACCAAACTTATAACTAACTACGCCCTCTTCTTCTACCTTCAAAGGAGAAACAGTATACTTAACTATTTCACCACTTTCTTTTTTTACTTCAAAAACAACATCTTCGCCCTTATTTGTTTGTAATTTTACAAGACCTTTATCCCAACTTTTAATTTTTTCACCATCTAGCGATAAAACTAAATCTCCAGATTCAATACCAGCTGCATATGCTGGATATCCTTCAACTACTTCACCAATATATGGTGTTGTTGATACTGCTCCGTATATAAAAGCACTAAATAATAAAATGATAAAAGCAAATAAGAAATTATTAAATGGTCCAGCAAACAAAACCATAAAGCGTTGTAAAAAGCTCTTATTGCACATTTGCCTATCCTTAGGAATAGAATTATCTTCAACATCCTCTCCAGCAATCATTACATATCCACCAAGTGGAATAGCTCTAATACAAAACTCTGTTTCTCCATCTTTTCTCTTTTTACCAAATATTTTTTTGCCCATACCAATTGAAAATTCGTATACATAAGTATTTGATAATTTAGCAAAGATAAAATGTCCAAATTCGTGAACTGCTACAATAGCCCCCAAAATTAATATAAACCATAAAAGTGATAACATATTTTCTTACCTCCTAAAACATACTAAGGATTATTGCCAATCCTAACGAAACATATATCACGCTATCAAATCTATCTAATACCCCACCATGACCAGGTATCAAATTAGAATAATCTTTTTTATTAAAATATCGCTTAATGCTGCTGAACATCAAATCGCCAATCTCCGATAATATCGTCAATACCAATGATAATACAATTACTTGAAACAATGTCATACCACCAACTAAATTATAGTAATATACACTACCAACGATAATTCCCATCAAAGTTCCAATAAGACTACCTTCAACTGTTTTTAATGGCGATATACTTGTAAGCTTATGCCTTCCAATAAGTTTTCCCCCAATATAAGCATATGTATCAGTAATAAATGCTATTATAAAAATATATATACATTGAACAATATTCGTATCCCTTAAAAAGATAATATTACCAAACGATAATCCTAAAAAATATACTATTCCTAATATATACATACAATCATTAATATTATATATTCTATTATCATTATAAAATATAATCGGTAAACTAAGCATAAGTATTGGCAACAATATCGTAACATTCATACTAATCCTATAGAAAGTATTATTTAATGTCAACAATATCAAACTAATAATGCCAAGTATTCTAATAACCTTTAATTCTTTTTTATTTTCATACTTAATATCAAAAAACTCATTAAAACCTAATATTGTTATTACTAACATTACTAATCCAAATACCTTACTACTAATAATTAGTGATGTTATAAGTAAAAACAAAAGAATCATTGCACTAACTGTTCTTTCCTTCAACTAGTATCACTCCAATCATAAATAAATTATACTAAAAAAAAAGAAATTATACAACTATGAACTAATCTTTTCAGTTACATATCTCATTTCCTTTCTCACATTTATTTCCCCAATGATCTATTAATTTATTATTCTTATATACATTTACTACCTCACATTTATTATGACATTCCAAACAATTAATTATTTTAGTTTCCAATCTATAATTATCAATATTAAAATCAAATATTTTCTCTTTTTTATTCTCTCTTGTCATTATCGCTACCCCTAATGCTCCCATCAAACATGCATTCTTACTAACAATAATCTTTTTTCCGATAATTTCTTCCAATGATTTAACAACAGCCTCATTCCTACTAACGCCACCATTAAATATAATTGGTCCAGATATCTTCTTACCAATCATTACATTATTAATATAATTATTAGCTATCATCTTAGATACCCCCATCAATATATCCTCTCTACTACATCCAGCTTGAATCTTATCAGTTATTGAAGCATTAGCAAAGACAACACATTTTGCTTTAATATCCACTTCTCTATTACTTTTAAGTGCCATTTTACCAACATCATCAATATTAACATTTAATCGTTTAGCCAAAAAATCAATAAAAGAACCCATCCCCGACATACATGAAGTATTCATCGTATAATCGATAATTTTGCCATCCTCAACTATCATTATTTTAGCATCTTCTCCCCCTATTTCAATAATTGTCTTAACATTTGGATATAATTTTACTGTCCCTGTTACTTGGCTAATTACTTCATTTTTTATTACCACCGAATCCAGTAAAGAACCACTAAGTTTACGATAACAACCAGTAGTCCCTATACCAACAATTCTATACTTATCTAAGTTGATATCTTTTTCCATCTTTTTTATTACCCTTTTTAATGCTCTTATCGGATCACCTTCAGTATATAAATAAGCACTAGCAATAATATTATCATATTTATCGATAATAACCCCTTTCGTAGAAACAGTACCAACATCTAATCCCATATATAATTTTTCCATCACCATCACCTCACTAATTATATCTAATTATTATTCAAAAATATGTCGAATAAAAGTAAAGAGAAGACATGTATACCATTTATCTACATATTTTTAATTTTTGTTGTGAGACAATATACCTAGAGGTATAAATATGACAAAAAATGAAACATACACTAATAAAAATATTTATGATACTGTAAGAAAAAATATTAAAAAATATCGTCATGCCAAAGGCATGACACAGCAAGATTTAGCTGATGTATCATACCTGAGTCATGGATACATAAGAGAAATAGAATCAATGCATATGGGTTCTACCTTCTCATTAGATGCAGTTGAAAAAATTGCTAATGGTCTAGGTATAAATTTTAAATTTCTCTTTGAAGAAAATGACGAAAGCAAGTAACACTACTTGCTTTTTATTTTAACCATTTTTTACCATCTACTAATCTACTCGTTATCATTGCTGATGCACTATCTCCAACTACATTTAAAACCGTAGCCGGTGAATCGATTATCGTAGCTATTATTGTAAGTATTGGTAATGCCGCTACTGGATAACCAAGCATCGTAAGTATTAACATTTCTGATATTGTTCCCCCACCAACAGGTACTGCTGTGACAAGTAATGTTGCTATTAAAGATACTCCTACTATTTTAAGTATCGATATTTCTCCCATACTATTAAATAAATATACCAAGAACATTATCTTAAATACACTACCAATTACTGATCCATCTTTATGAAAACTAGTCCCCAATGATACCGTCGTTTCTGCTATATCATCTGATACTCCAATTCTTTTTGTGCATTCAATATTAACCGGCATTGAAGCCGCTGAAGAGCATGTCGCCAAAGCCGTAATTGTCGACGGAAATATATTCTGCCAAAATCTTTTAACACCTTTCTTGCCAGCTCCAATATAAGCAAATAAACTATAGATTGCAAAATAAAATACAATTGATGTTATCAAATAAATTATAAATGTTTTAAGATAACCTAAAGCAATACTTCCTCCAAAAGTACCAACCATTACCGCAAAATAACATCCAAGTCCTATCGGTGCATAATACATAATAATTTTAATAAAATTCATTAAAACATCCGTAGCCGATTCAATCACTCTATATAATGGTTCAGCATTCTCTTTTGACATACTCATAGCTATTCCTACCATAATAGAAACTACTATCAAAGCTATCATATTATCACGTGATAATAATTTTTGAAAATCATTTACTGATATTGCAGATACCGTTTTATCTAAAAGATTAAGCTCAGTATTACTCTCTTCTCCATCATCTAATATTAGACTTTCTCGTATTTCATTTCCATTATCGACATCAACTAACCTAAATGAATAGGTACTAGCAATACCAACAATTACTGCTACTAATGATGTAAACAGAAAAACTGAAAAAGTACTTATTAGAATTTTCCCTATTCTTTTAGGATGTTTCATCTTATATATTGAAGATGTAATTGTCAAAAATATTAAAGGAACCACTACAATCAAAAGCATATTTAAAAATAAATCTCCTAATGGACTAAGAATACTTGTTTTATCCTTAAATATTAGCCCAACAATTCCTCCCAATATAATTGCTCCAAGTAAAACAATCATCGACTTATAATTCTTTAATTTCTTCATTTTTCTCACTCCTTACTATAAGTATATAAATTGACTAATCATTTTACCACCAATGTAAATCCACAAGCAATATTAAAAATCCACAAATATAATTGAAAATATTTTTTTAATATGCTAACATTTAATTAGGTGATAATATGAAAAATAACTATATTAAACTTAATGACAATAGTAATCATCTATCATTAGGTAATCTATTCAATCTAATTAAAAATAGTTCTAAAAACAAATCTTCAGCTATTCAAACTGAGCTATTTTGTCTACTTTTTAACATTGATTCCATATCAGACACTACCGTTGGTAATTATTGTACTGGTTATAGAGCTATTGGTAATGATTATAAACAAATATATCTAAATTATCAAAAAAAATTTAAAACCAATAAAACTATTCTTATACCTAATATAAATAATATCTTATCGGTTATTGATGGCACTATCGATAATTATCAAACCATTGAAGATATAAATCAATCTAGCTCATTAAAACAATTAGTAACTAGTCTTCATATCTTAGCTAAAAATGATATTCATGTCCCTAACAAATTTAAAAATGATATCTTATCGATGATTAATAACCATAATTACTATGAAGCATTATGTATCATTCTTTTTTATATCATTTTAGATAAAAAGCAACCATTATATGAATCAGATTTAGTATTAGAAACTATTGAAGAAATATTAAAAGATACCAATATGTCAGTAAATGATCTGAAAAAATATTTAAGTGTTGTTTTTAAGGAAGGTATCAGTCTCAATTATTCACTTAAAAAATTAGCTGAAGATGGTAATCCATATGCCCTACATGAACTTGGAAACAAAGAATATCATGGAGAAATAACTGGTTATCCAAGATATGAAGAAGCCTATAAATATTATTTAAAGGCTGCATCTTATAATCATCCAACTTCAAATTGGATGATTGCCCATATGATTTTAAATAAATGTATTGGTTCCCTATCAGATGATGACATATCTTTAGCATGGAATTATCTTGAAAAAGCTATTTCACTTGAAAGCACTTCTGCCCTAAACACACTTGGATTATGTTATTTAAATGGATTAACCAAAGATAGAAAAGCAAATAAAAATCTTGCCAAAAAATACTTTGAAGAAGCTGCTAAAAACAACTATCTATATGCCCACAACAATTTAGGTCGTATGTATGAAACTGAAAAAAATTATGAAAAAGCCTTACAAGAATACTTAATTAGTGCCGACAAAGAAGAAAGTTGGGCTTGTAACAAAGTGGGTTTATATTATTATAACGGACTAGGAACTAATAAAAACATCGCTAAAGCTTACCATTATTTTAATTTAGGATTATCTTCCCCAATTAAAAATCGTAATCCATGGAATGCCTATAATTTAATTAAATTATTTCTTTTAAAAGGAAATGCTAACTTAGGTATTAAAAAAGACATAAATAATGTCTTACAGATCCTAGATACCCTAGATAATTTTGAAGCTGCCAATGAATTATATCTATATGCATATTACGAAAAATATCTAGAAAATAAAAATAAAGAAAACCTAGATAAAGTAAAATACTATCTAAGCATTGTCAATAGTAGTAAAGATAAAAATTATAAACTACTAATTGAAAAAGAAATAAAAAAAATAGATGAATATTATATAAATATCAATCTACTGTAAACGAACATTCCTCTTCAAATTTATATTCTCCATTCTTCATCTTTACACACGAATTATCTTTATCTTTAAGTCTATCTGTTTTACTTCTTTCATTAAAATAATTCTGATCAATCAAATCTTTTACATAGACACATGAAGGTATAGTATTTTCGTTTTTTACACAATTTGCATCATCTACTAAAGAAAAATATATTTTAGCTGCATTGATAGCTAATTCTTTTTGTTCATCATATTCTTTACTATTTCTTCTTTCCAATGATGCACTTATACCTGAAACTGCAATCAAAGAAATACTTGTAAGAATTAAAACAACAGCTAATAACTCCACTAATGTAAATCCTTTATTATTCATTTACAATCACCTTTACTATTTAATATTATCATACTTTAACGTATAAGTAAATTATTAATTACATATATTCTAATGGTGGTACTACATGAAAATAATTAAAATAATTGGTTTATTCTTTCTCTTTGCTATATCCTTTTTTTATACTGAAAAAGTCCTTAGCGTTATCTTAGATCAAGATGAAATTATGATTAAGGTAAAAGACTATGCCAAGAACATGAATACTAATCCAACTAATGCCACAATTATAGATGACACTATTATTCCAGGCAATACTGGCAGATATGTAAATATAAATGCTAGTTATAAAGCTATGAAAAAAATTGGTTATTTCGAACCAACTTTAACTGTCTACGAAACTATCTATCCTGAAATATCAATCTATAATAATTATAATAAATATCTTATTAAAGGAAATACTAACAAAAATAATGTTGCTTTAATTTATATTATTAATAACAATAATATCGTAGAAAACATTATCAACATCACTACCAAATACAATATAAAACTAAATTTATTTATTGATAGTTCTTATTTAAACAATAATATCAACATTCTTGACAAACTTAAATATAATGAAATATACAATTATGGATTAAAAGGTAATTATACTAAAGATAATCTAATTATCAGCAACAACATTATTAATAATAAATCTAACAATCATTCAAATTTATGTCTATTTCTAAAGAAGGATGCTAAATCATTAGAAAACTGTACCAATAGTAAAATGACATCCATATATGTAGATGTCATTACTAATTCGTATAATATCAAAGATAATTTAACAAATGGTAAAATATATATTATCGATAATACTAAAGAATTAACTAGTGTTATTAAATATATTATTAGTAAAGGATATAATATTGTTCCATTGTCTGAATTAATAACTGAATAAATTACTCAATTCCATATCTTTTTTTAAACTTTTCAACATTACTCATTTTTCTTACTTTACTATTATTCACTTCAGTATCACGTAAATAATTTAAGTCTGTATAAGGAGTGCAATTACTTTCAGCTATTGGATACATTGTTATAAATTCACACGTATCATGAAGACAGATTACTCTAAAAAAGTTACTTCTTTTTCCATCTTCACTACCACAATCATCATACCTAAAAAAATATGTATCATCAATTAACCCAAAATATAATCCTTTATCAGATGGTATCAATTTTTTTATTTCATCGATAACTTTGTCAATAGGAAAATCAAATCTAAATATAGGGGTTTTTATTCCTTTACTTAAAGTACCATTGTAACCAGATATATGTCTTCTTAAATGCACTCTAAATCTATTTTCATCGTAATTCAAAATCTGATTAAATACATAAGTGTCAATTCCTGGATCAGTTATTTCAGAAACAAGACCGAGTTGTTTTTGGACATAAAACAATAACATACAATAGTTAAAATAACTTATTTGCTCATCGTTCATATTCGAATCAACATCAATTGGTAATGTCGAATCAGCACCAAAATATTTGCTATATAATTCATCATACTTTTTTTGATAAGCAAGTAATCTTACCTTTGAAAAAATAAGATTCTCCTCAATTAATGAAATTCTTTTAAGTCTTGAACCTAATATTTTTTCCTTGCCAACAGCAAAATTTTCTTCAATTTCTTCAATCAATCTTTCAGCCTCATCAAATTCACCCAACGTAATAAATAATGATGCATAATAAGATTTTGCTAAATAATCTTCTGGATACGTTTCAATATATGCTTCTAACTTTTTTCTTGAATCATATGGATTGATAATAACATTTGCTCTAGCCGAATTAAATAAATCTATATTAAAGTATTCTTTACTCATAATTACCACCTTTGAACTAGATTTGTATTATAATATCAGAATTCATATTTGTCAAACAAATACTCATCATCACCTTGATTTTAATATCTATTTTTTGCTATAATAACAACTGAAAGCGTGATAAATATGAAGTTATGTGAAGTTGATAAAAGTAAATTAGCACCAATGATGGCTCACTATGTTGAGTTGAAAGAAAATAATATGGATACGATTATTCTCTATCGTTTAGGTGACTTTTATGAAATGTTCTTTGAAGATGCAGAATTAGTTAGCCACGAATTAGAACTTACATTAACTGGTAGAAATGCTGGCCTTGAAGAAAGAGTTCCTATGTGTGGTGTACCATATCATGCCGTAGGAATATATGTTGATAAATTAATCAAAAAAGGATATAAAGTTGCCATTTGTGAACAACTTGAAGATCCTAAATTAGCTAAAGGGATTGTCAAAAGAGATATAACTGAAGTTATCTCTTCTGGAACTGTTATTACTTCCAATTCTTTAAATGAAAAAGAAAACAATTATATTGGAAGTATCTACTCTCTCGAATATTGTTTTATTCTTACTTATAGTGATATTACTACTGGTGAAGTATACGGAGAAATTATTGAAAACGATATCAATGTTTTAACTAATAAAATAATCTTTTTAGGTATTAAAGAATTAATTGTAAATAGTAAAGTTACTAAAGATATTATTTCAACATTAAAAAACACATATAAATTACCAATTACCATTGTTGATGAGCTATTAGAAACTGATGAATGTGATTATATATGTAGTGATATTACTGATGATAGATATATTACTGGTATTAAACATTTAGCTAATTATCTAATAAAAAACTTAAAAAGAAATATTTCACATTTTCAAAAACTAATTATTAGAAAAAATAATGAATTTTTAAGAATGGATATTCATACTAAAAGAAATCTCGAATTAACTGAAAGTATGCGCAATAAAGAAAGAATGTATTCTCTGCTTTGGTTATTAGATGAAACTAAAACTGCTATGGGTGGAAGACTATTAAAAACATGGATTGAAAATCCATTGATAGATATCAACGAAATTGAAAAAAGATATCAGATTGTTGGTACATTACTTGAAGAATTTATTGTCAGTGAAGAATTACGTAAAGATCTATATAATGTCTATGACCTAGAGAGATTATGTGGAAGGATTTCCTTAGGTGGAGCTAATGCCAGAGATTTAATTCAACTAAGAGATTCTTTAGGTATCTTACCAAATATTAATAGTAATCTTAAAAAAATTGGTTATGAAGAATTACCAGATGTTAGTGATTTATATAATCTACTATCTGCTTCCCTTTATGATTCACCACCACCTACACTAAAAGAAGGTTATTTAATCAAAGAGGGATTTAATAAAGAATTAGATGAATTAAAAGATTTACGTAGTGGTGGTAAAAACTTTATTAGCAATTATGAAACGGAAGAACGTGAAAGAACAGGAATAAAAAATTTGAAAGTAGGATTCAATAAAGTATTTGGTTACTTTATTGAAATATCTAAAGGTAATCTTTCACAAGTAAAAGATGAATATGGATATATTAGAAAACAGACACTAACTAATTGTGAAAGATTTATAAGTCCTGTTCTAAAAGAAAAAGAAAATCTCGTTTTATCTGCTGAAGAAAAGATTATTAATCTTGAATATGAATTATTCATAAATATTAGAAATAAATGTTCCGAATACACTCATATTCTTCAACATATAGCTAAGATAGTTAGTGAAATAGATGTCTTATTATCATTTGCTCTTGTTAGTGAAAAATATAATTATGTACGTCCTAAATTAACTACTGATCATAATTTAGAAATAATTGCCGGAAGACATCCAGTAGTTGAAAAAGTCATCAAAGATGCTTATATCCCTAACGATATCATTATGGATAATAATACATCTATCATCTTAATAACTGGTCCCAACATGGCTGGTAAAAGTACATATATGCGACAATTAGGTATTATTACTATCATGGCTCAAATTGGTTGCTATGTACCAGCCAAAAGTGCTACACTTCCAATATTTGATAAAATATTTACCCGTATTGGAGCTAGTGACGATTTAGTTAGTGGTGAATCGACATTTATGGTTGAAATGACTGAAGCTGCCAACGCTATTAAAAATGCTACCCCTGACAGTTTAATTCTATTTGATGAACTAGGAAGAGGTACAGCTACTTTTGATGGTATGAGTTTAGCACAAGCCATTCTTGAATACATTAACAATAAAATTGGTTGTAAAACTCTCTTCTCTACTCACTATCATGAATTGACAGACTTGGAAAACACACTAGATAAATTAGTTAATAAACATGTTTCTGCTGAAGAAAAAGATGGTGGAATTACTTTCTTACATAAAGTTAAAAGTGGTTCCATAGACAAAAGCTATGGTATTAATGTAGCTAAATTAGCTAACCTTCCAAAAGAAGTTACTGATAGAGCTTCTGAAATTTTAAAAGTCTATGAAGGCAAAGAGAAAAAACGTGATATTATTGTTCAAACTACCTTACCATTAGATTTTCAAGAAGAAAAAAATGAAATTGAAGAAACAATTAAAAATCTCAATGTTTTAGAACTTACACCGATTGACGCTATTAATGTTCTATATGAACTCAAAAACAAAATTAAGCCTTAATTGGCTTTTTTTTATGTGTTTTATTTACATATAGACATTATACGTGATATAATTTAATTGGTGATAAAAGATGTATGACGTTATAATTGTCGGTGCCGGACCTGCCGGATTATTTGCAGCTTATGAATTAATCAATAAGAATAAGAAGTTAAAAATAGCTATTCTAGATCGTGGAAATGCTGTTAAAACAAGAGTATGCCCAATGAACAAATTAGGTGTTCCTTGTCAAAATTGTAATCCATGTAATATCCTATCTGGCTATGGTGGTGCTGGAACATTTTCAGATGGCAAATTAAATTACATTCATAAACTAGGTAAATCTGATTTAACTAAATACATGTCTGAATCAGAAGCTGTAAAACTTATTAATGAAACTGAAGAAATATTTAATAAGTTTAAAATGGATGCTGAAGTATATCCATCTAATATGAATGAAGCTGAAGAAATAAGAAAAAAAGTAGCTATTGCTGGAGCCAAACTACTCATTATCAAACAAAAGCATTTAGGTTCTGATCATTTACCTGAATATATCGATGGCATCTGTGATATTTTAAAAGAAAATGGCATTGAATTAATCGATAGATGTGATGTTTTAGATATTGCAACCATAAGTGAAAATAAGCATGAAGTAATATGTAAATTAAAAGGTAAAGATAAAACTTATACAGCTAAAAGAGTAATTGTTGCCCCAGGTAGAACTGGAGCCAAATGGATTCAAGAATTTGCTGATAAATATAAAATACCATATTATTCACAATCAATTGAAATTGGTGTTAGAGTTGAAGTTAGAAAAGATATTATGGAAGATTTAACTAATATTATCTATGACCCAACTATCTTCATTAAATCAAAGACATATGGTGATGAACTTAGAACATTCTGTACTAACCCTGGCGGTTTTGTTACCAAAGAGAACTATTATGGATATATTTGTGTCAATGGACATGCTCTAAAAGAAACTAAATCTAATAATACTAATTTTGCATTTATATCTAAAGTTAATTTGACAGAACCAGTTACTAACACTAGATTATATGGTGAATCAATTGCAAGAATTGCCAATGTTTTAGGTGATGGTAAACCAATTATTCAAAGCCTAAAAGATTTACGTAGTGGCAGAAGAAGTGAATGGCACAGAATAAACAAAGGCTTTATTGAACCAACTCTAAAAGATTGCGTAGCTGGTGACTTAGCATTAGTTATGCCACATAGAATTATCACTAATATCCTTGAAGGATTAGAAACATTAGATAAGATAATTCCTGGTGTCAATAATGATGATACATTATTATATGGTCCTGAAATAAAATTCTTCTCTAATGAAATTGAAACTGATAACAATTTCAAATTAAAAGATAATAACATCTATTTTATTGGTGATGGAGCTGGTAAAGCTGGTAATATTGTTACTGCCGCTGCTACTGGTCTTATCGCTGCTAGAGATATCTTAAAGAAGTGTTAACCACTTCTTTTTTTCTTGCATTTATAACATATTTCTGCTATCATTTATATAGAATAAAGAGGTAATAATATGATTAAATGCATAATTTTAGTAGTCATTGGTTTCTATTTATTAATAAAGGGTGCCGATATCTTTGTTGATGGTATCTCTTCTATTGCCACCAATGTCAAAATACCCAAAATAATTATATCACTTACCATTGTTGCTTTTGGAACTTCTACACCAGAATTATTTATATCATTTAGAAGTCTTCTCAGTGAAAACAATGATGTCGTCTTAGCCAATGTTGTTGGCTCTACCGTAGTTAATACAATGCTAGTCATTGGTATTGCTGCCTTAATAAGACCAATAAGAATTAAAAATGAAACTATAAAAAAACAGTTACCACTCCATCTAATATTAATTACTACTTTTTCACTACTATTCTTAGATGAAATATTTACCCATAGTATAAATACTGTATCTAGAATAGATGCCGGTATCTTATTACTAATATTTTTTAGTTTCTTATACTATATTTATAATTTTCAAAAAAAGACCAACCAAACCAAAGACGAAGAAAAAGAAACTCCAAAATGGCCATTACCCCAATCAATTATGTATGCCATTATAGGCTTAGTATTAATCTATTATGGTAGTAACTTTGC
Source organism: uncultured Clostridia bacterium (assembly GCA_947304495.1). The sequence continues at coordinate 26,417 of CAMZBG010000016.1, forward strand.
TGTTGATAATTGTGTTAATATAGCCAATATTTTACACATAAAACAAAAAATAATTACTATGATTGTTTTAGTAATTGGTACCTCTACTCCAGAATTAGTAATGGCTATTACTTGTGTCAAAAAAGGAGAATTTGATATTATTATTGGTAATATAATTGGTACAAACATTTTTAATATTGGTTTTGTATTAGCCTTACCAGTATTCTTACTAGGCAGTGTCAGTACAAGTAATTTTAATTTTGCTGATATGTTTGTTATAACTGTAAGTGCATATATAATCTATTTATTTGCCAAAGATGATAGAAAAATAGATAAGGCTGAAGGCCTTATCATGATATCGATTTTTCTAATCTATTATGCTTATTTATTATTAATATAAAAAAGATAAATCAATGATTTATCTTTTTTTATTCTATATAACCAGCTGTTGGTAATGTATACA
>CAMZBG010000017.1 GCA_947304495.1 uncultured Clostridia bacterium
GAAGTAATAATTAAATATACTAAAACATAGATATTATTAGGTGATATAATGATTAAAACTTATTTAAAGAGTTATCTATATTTATTTATATTAATAACAATAATGACGATTATTTTATCGATAATTAATTATTTTATACCTAAAAATATGGAAATATTTAAAATAATAATACCTGTCATTGCTATGTTAATAGCGGCAATTAATTTAGGAAAAAAAGTTAAAAATAAGGCTTATCTTGAAGGTATTAAATTTTCAGGTATATATTTAATATTTATAACTATAATAAGACTAATATTTAAATTAACTTTTAGTTATAAAATTGTTATTATGTATATATTAATATTAATTGCTAGTATTTTAGGATGTATGATTGGAATAAATTTAAAAAGGGATTAACCCTTTTTTATATGTAGATATCAATTATATTAGCTAATGGAATATACTCATTATCAATGGTAATTAGATTATTACCATTAATACCGATAATTTTTCTTTTTATGGTATCATTACCTACGACAATGTTAACTAATTTACTATATATAAAGTTCTTAGAATTAAGAATATTAGTTATTTTTGTTCTAATTAAAGAGGTGTCCCAAGTATTATTATTATCATATGAAGTATATACCTCTTTATTATTGTGAAACTGTTTTAGTTCTCTGTTTTGATACATTTTAGGTTTTTCTTCCATGATTAATCCTCCAATATAATATATGTCTATTTTTTAATTTTAGGTATAATTTAAGATACTTATGTGTTAAAATATAAATAGATTTAGAGGGTGAAGATATGAAAAATATATCTAAATATAAAGTAGATTTAAGTATTTTAATACCAATTGTGATATTTTTTATTATAAGTATTGTATCAATATATTCAACTAAAAACTTATTAGCTAGTGAATATAGTAATTTATGGATAAAGCAAACAATATGGTATATAGTTGGCTTTGGTATAGCTTATTTAATGATGACTATTGGAAATAAATTTTTATATAATAATGCTTATATTTTTTATATAATAGGAGTAATATCATTGATTCTTGTGTTATTTTTAGGAATAACGGTAAATAATGCTACTTGTTGGTTTAAGATTCCTTTCTTAGGAACTATTCAACCTAGTGAATTTATGAAAATATTTTTAATTCTAATGCTAGCTAGAATGATAACTGATTTTAATGATACATATAATAATCATGATACAACTGATGAATTAAAATTCTTACTTAAAGTTTTATTAGTAGTATTTATACCATCGGTATTAACTTTTATAGAGCCAGATACAGGAGCAGTTATAATGTATTTGATAATTACTTTTATAATGCTATTTGTTGGAGGTTTTAGAAAAAGATGGTTTATTATAACTGGAATATTAGTAATAGGATTTTTATTTAGTTTTTTACTTATATATTATCATAATCAAGATTTATTTATTAAATTATTTGGAACGTCTTTTTTCTATCGTATGGATAGGATTACTAATTGGTCAGCTGCTAGTGGATTACAGCTTAAAAATTCTTTAGTAGCGATTGGATCAGCTGGAGTTATAGGACATGGTATAAATAATACACCCATATATTTTCCGGAGATGCAAACTGATTTTATCTTTGCGGTATATGCTTCTAACGTTGGTTTAATTGGGGCTATATCGTTAATTATTGTTATGTTATACTTCGATTTGACACTGATATCTTATCATAATAAAACAGCTAATGAAACTGATAAATATGCCATTGGGGGAATAATCAGTGTCTTAATATTACAACAAGTATATAATATTTCTATGACAATAGGTCTACTTCCTATTATGGGAATAACCCTACCATTTATTTCTTATGGAGGATCATCTTTATTATCATATATGTTATTACTGGGAATAATATTTAATATATCAAATGAGAGTTTAAGATATACAAATTAAAAATCCATAGTTATCTATGGATTTTATTCATGCCCATCATATATTTCAATATAGCCATATTTACAATCAATATTATCACTATTACATCTTTCGATTAACATAATATAATTACTATCCATAGTTGCAGATGTTTTTAAGTAATCAATATATTCTTTATATGTTTTATTAATATTAAGATTGGAATATAACTCTATATTATTTATTTTTTTATTTGTTAGATGAGCTAGAAGCACAGTATCAAAGTAACCATCTTCAGTTGGTTCTTTGTTAAAGATTGTTACTGTATTAGTATTTGCTTCTATTAACATATCATTAAAATTATATGTTTCTATACAGGTGTCTCGGTAATAGCCAAGTTGATATATTAATTGATTATCATAATAATTAAGACGCTTTTTATATATTGAATAAATACTAGTGTAACTTGTATATAAGGCAGCTAAGAAAACTAAGATAATCGATGATACGACTACTACTTCCGCCATCATAAAACCCTTTTTATTTAATTTCATAATTCCTCCTTATTCACATGAAGAAACATAACTGAAATTACCACCATTAGAATATTGTACTCCACCAGTAAAATCTTCGCCATCAGCATCTTCTCTTTCACTTTCAGTTAAATCTAGACTAGTAATGGGAATGCATCCACTATCACTTAGATTATTTTTATTTTCATCGTAATATAGTTTGGCATAACTAACTATTACTTCTATTTTAGCATCATTTTGTTTAGCTTTATTTCTTTCAATAGCAGCACTAATGCTAGAAATAGCTACGACTGATATCAATAACAATATAACAACAACTGCTAGTAATTCAATTAGCGTAAATCCCTTTTTATCTAGTTTCATGTTTCATCCTCAATTCTCTTATTTTGATAGCCGCTTCAGTAGTATTACCTTCGATTATATTACCAATAGAGCGTCCATTATAAATCTCGTTAATTAGATGTGCTATTCTCATAGAACAATCTACGGATCTAAACCAATCTTGTTCTTGAATATAATCAGGTACATAACTTACGTTTGTAGCATATACTCTATCAATTATTCCTTCGTCATAGTAATGACTAAATTCATCAATGCCCATTGTAAATAAACCAAATGTTACTGCTAAATAAATTTTCTCAGCACCTAATTCTTTTAATTTCTTGGCTGTTTTTAAAATTGAACCACCAGAAGCAATCATATCATCAGTAACGATTGCTATTTGACCACTTAAATCATCGGGGCCATTAAATCTTTGATCAACAATGGGATTTTTGCCACCATCAATTGTTGCATAGTCTCGGCGTTTGCTAAATATACCAGTTGGGGCTCCGCCAAGTAAATCGGCATAAAAGTTGGCTCTACCTGTTGCTCCATTATCTGGAGCAATAAAGATTATGTTATCACTGTTGATTTCTTCTCCCTGAAGCAAATCTAAAAGTGTTAAATCACCCAAGTAGACATTTTCAAATGCTATTCTAGCAACTGACCCCATGATGGGCCTGCTATGAACATCACAAGTAATAATTTCATTTGCACCCATAAATTCTAAAAGTTGAAGGGCCATAGGTCCGTCAAGAGACTCTCTTGATACTTTCTTATCTTGTCTACCTTCATATAGGTATGGTGTAATTATCGTTCTTTTAGCCGCATGTCCACATTCAGCACTAAGTATTCTTAGAATATCCATAAAGTGTTCATCACGAGACATATGATGTTCTTGTCCAAAGCTGAGATAAGTAACATCATAATTGGTTACATCTGATAGTATGAATACATTCTTATTTCTTAATGAGTCATTGATAACTGCCTTACCTTCACCATCATTAAATCTTACCAAATCAGGTTCTATTATATAATTGATGTCAGTACCATTTATTTTGTTAATATGTGCATTAACTTTTTCTCCAAACCCTTTAAAATTCTTCGGAACAATAATCTTTAGTTCACTCATACTACTCTCCTTTTTTATTTATAACAATATGTATTATTGTTAGTTATCTTTGACCAACCACTGGGGCAGCTATAGTTGGTTGCTGTTTTTGTCCATCCACTAGCACAACTACTTTGTTTATATTTGTAACAATATCCTCCGGTTTTAGTACCACTACTGCAGGCATTGTATTGTGAGATAAATGAGTAACAATAGTCACCATAATGAGTGGCACCATAACAACTACACGTGGTACAATTTCCATTGCTATCACATTTTTTTCTAGGACAATATGATCCGGTGCTATAGCAAGCATCCCAGCGTTTATAACCTTTGGCACAGGCATCATAGTTATGTCTGCATGTATAGGTTGCAGTAACATTCTTTTTAATGGTTATACTGCATGTGCCTATATTTCCAGCAGCATCTTTGACATGACCATAAAAGGTTGCTTCGGCTATCGATAAACTATTTGTACTGTTATAGCTTGCTGTTGCAGAGTTGTTTAATCCATATGCAGTTACACCGATATTATCATTTTTACTACTGAACGATACCGTACTGCCACTTGCCTGAAGGGTACAGGTTGGACTTGTCGTATCTGATAAGGCATAGTGAGCATATAATGTTTTTGGACTATCTTCAGTTACTAATGTATTTGCATTAAATTTTGTACCAGATGATATTTCTGTATACCAATCATCAAAGGTATAAGTTGTATTTGTTGGATTGATACCTGGCTCTTCTTCAGGCAATACGTATGCACTTTCATATTTATTTACAACATCTTCATATCTTGTAAATCTTACTTTTACTTGGTAATTATCGAAAATTGTCTTGTTATAATCTTTCTTATGCAACCAAAAGTAAAAATAATCAGCACTATTTATTATTTCGGTATTTAAGGTAACGATACCAGATGTTACACGGTTATCTACCGTTGGTAGTGGTATTTTGGTAGTAATGTCTAGGCTTTCACCATTTTCTCCGCTTGTCTTTTTAGGAGTAATATAGAGATCAGTATAATCCTGTGGTGGATTATCACTGGTAGTTCCTATTATGCTTGTCTCATATCCTCCACTAATATATTCTAAAGTCATTTTATAAGTATCTGTCGGTTTAACATTTAAGTTATTTGCACTAGATCCAAGGTGGATATGGTGGTAAGGAACACAATTGGTTATGTCTTCACTACATTCATCCCAGGTACCATCAAACGTTAGCGTATTTTCACTATATGAATAAGTTATTTTTGCATCTGTATCACCAGATGATGTAGTAAATAAATTGACATTCCAATCATATGTAATTTTAGTTATTAATGGTATTTTATATTTATAATTAAGTTTAATATTATAATCTTTATCGCTCATCTGGGGTATATTTAGCGGAATATCAATATTTATTTCTCCGCTTTCTTCATTATTTTCACAATAATATTCTCCAGTGAATGTTGTATATTTATTTAAAACATCGATTTCTTGGTCATCATATGAAATAGTATTACCAGATGGATTTACAAGGGAACAATTAAAGTTTTTACCTTCAGCTATGGCATACTTCATAAGTTTATTAGTTATGATAGTTCTATCGGTAACTACTTGAGTTTCAACTAGTAAATCATCATTTTTATTTTTTAGTTTAATAGTTAAATCTAGAATGAAATAAGCTATTCCAAAGGCAATAACTGATGCAAGAATGATTTCTACTAACATATATCCCTTATTATTCAATTTCATATATATCACCTATCTATATAATAATTTTAACATTTTATCACCTAAAAAGCTATCTTTTTTTATAAAAGATAGATTATTCAATATTTAATTTATTAAATTTAACATTTAGATAGCTTCTTGAAGCTAAATAGTCGCAACGATGAACAAATCTTCCTAATTCATCTTTAGGAAGTGGCAATACTACTTTGCTATATTTATTTTTATTCCATTTACCCATATGGCTTTCAATCATAGAGCACATTTTTCTTACGTTATCAATATCCATTTTTAATTCTTTAGCATGTTCCATAATTAATTTAGATACAAGTAATGGATGATCAAATCTAGTATATTTTTCTTCTTGATAGCCTTTTTTACATCCATCATGCATAATTAAAGCCATAATAATTAAATCTTTATCTGCTTCAGTAAAATTATTAACTGTTTCAAATAAATCATAAGCAATTCTTACGGCTACTTTGGTATGCTTTACTAATCCATTATTAGTACTAGCAAATTTTGGATGATATTTGCCAGTACTAGATGCAGGTATAGTAAAGAAGTAATCGGGTAAAAGATTTATTAAATGCATTATATCTTCCCTATTACTTTTATCTTTAAGATAATTAATTTCTTGTTCAAAATATTTAATTTTATTCATTCTTCCCCCTGATATTAACATCAATTTTAGTATATGGTATTTCAATTTTATATTTATCAAAGTATTCTTTTAAAATCATATTAAAATCTCTTTTTACTTGATATTGAAGATTATATTTAACATTTAAAGTTACCATATATTTAATGCTACTAGAAGCAAATTCTTGAATGCCTAATAGTTTATAATTATCGACATATCCTTCAATTTTTTCAACATCTTTTTGCATTTCATTTAAGCATTTTTCTAATTTTTTAATATCGGTATCATATGCAACATCAATATTGATAAATAAGCTAGTATCATTTCTACTATGGTTAATAACTTTATTGAAAGCAGAATTATTTAAGATTAAAACTTCACCATTAGCGTTTTTTACTTTGGTACTCATTAAGCCTAAAGCAATTACTTCTCCCTTAAAGCCATCTATTGTTACTATTTCACCCAAAGTATACTTATCATCAAAGAGAATAAATAATCCAGCTAAAAAGTCAGCTACAATATCTTGAATAGCTAATCCAATAATAACACCAGCTACTCCTAATGAAGTTACTACTCCAGTAGTATCTACACCAAAGACACCTAAAATAGCTAAGATAACAAAGATAACAATAAGATATTTTACTATTTTTTTTATTAACGATATGATTGTTACCTTACGTTTATCCACTCTTTTATGATTACTTATTTTATTTATTAATACTTTAATAATATTATAAATAATAACTCCAAAGATAATATATAAAATTGGTAATATAAATTTTTCACTTGTTATAAATTTTATCATAATTCACTCCCTATAATTTTTTCTAAAATGGTATTTTGAATATACATATATTTATCTTTACATCTAAGATAATTGTTATTAACTTCTAAATATCCATCATTAATTAATTCTTTAATTACTTCTTTTGATAATAAATTATCTTGATATTTATTATCAAATTCTTTAATATTTATACCTTCATATAATCTTAATCCTAAAATTATATCATTTTCTTTTCTAGTATTTATATCTTCATATTCTTTTTTAGCGATATAGTTTCCCATCAAATATTTATTTATGTTCTTAGTATTACTAATGCGATAATTATCTAGATAACTGACAGCACTAAGACCAAAGCCATAATAATTACCATTTAACCAATAATTTTTGTTATGTTTACTCTGATATCCATCTTTAGCATAGTTACTTATTTCATAATGGTTATAACCATTTTTTCTTAAGGTATCACTAATATATTCATACATTTTTCTATCTATATCTTCAGATATATATTTATGATTATCAATATATAATTTAGTATGTTCTTCTAGAATTAAAGAATAACAAGATATATGAGGAATATCTAATTCTAAGAATTTAGCAATATCGGTTTCTACTTTAGAAATATCATTAGTTGCTCCATATATTAAGTCAATATTGATATTATCAAAATATTTTTTAGTTAAATAGATATTATCAAAAATCATATCTTCATCATGATTTCTACCTAGTATTTGGCATATTTCTTTATCAAATGATTCAACACCAAAACTAATTCTATTGATACCATAACTTTTAAAGATATTTATTTTATCAATATCAATATCTTCAATATTACATTCAATGGTATATTCATAATCATCTGATATATTAAAGGTGGATGCAATACTTAGTAATCTATCTAATTCATCATTTGATAATGAACTAGGTGTACCACCACCAATATAGATTGTATTTATTTTTTCTCCTTTATATCTTTTTCTTATCTCTTTTTCTAACGAATCTAGATATTTAGTAACATAGTTTGTACTATATAACATTTTACAAAAATCGCAGTAATGACATATTTTAGTACAAAATGGAATATGAATATAAACACCTAACATACTTACCACTCTATTTCTTTTAAGCCATTTTTCTTTAAAAATTCATTGGTTTTGGAAAATGGTTTACTACCAAAGAAACCATAACGAACCGAAAATGGACTTGGATGAGATGAACTTATTACTAAATGAATAGGATTAGTAATATATTTTATTTTACTTTTAGCAAAATTTCCCCATAAGATAAAAACCACAGGTTCTTGTTTATCATTTAATTTTTGAATAACACTATCAGTAAATTCTTCCCAACCAATAAATTTATGACTAGCGGGTTTATCTTTTTCAACAGTGAGAACACTATTTAAAAGAAGGACGCCAGAATTAGCCCAACTAGATAAATCTGTTGTCGTTTTTTTGATACCTAGATCATCATATAATTCTTTATATATATTGTTGAGTGATGGGGGCATTTTTATACCTTCATTTACGGAGAAGCATAATCCATTAGCTTCACCTACTCCATGATATGGATCTTGTCCTAAAATAACTACTTTAGTATCCTTATAGCTTGTTAATCTAAATGCTTTAAACACTTCTTTAGCCGGTGGAAAAATAGTTTTATTTTTGTATTCATTACGGACTTTTTCTTTAATTAATTTAAAGTATTCTTTATCATATTCTTCTTTTAATATTGTATCCCAATCATTACCTATCATAATTCACCTAATATTCTGTTGGACAACTACTACCTTGAGTTATACTTGTTACACTTATATTATTGTTTACTAATTCAATACTTATTGCACATGCACTAATATCTGTATTATTTCGTGGATCTTCTACTGTATATTGATCATTACTATCGGTTTTATTACCAGTTAAATATCCATATGAAACCAGATCTCCTAAAGTTGCTGTCAAAGTATTATTATTATAATTACATGTGATAGAATCTGTTTTAGCATATTTACATTCTTGGTAATATAATTCAGAAGCATCTTTGATATCTTTAATTAGTTTATTATATATTTCATCTTTACTTCTTTTCATAATGGCAGTAATTGAATAAGCGGCAATCGAAGTAACTAGTGCTAAAACGATTACAGTAGCAATTAGTTCAATTAAGGTATAACCTCTATTATTTAACTTCATAAGTATCACCCAATATTATTATATAATATTTATTATTTTTTTTAAAGATATTTATTAAAGTAATTTTAGATGTGAAAAAAGCGAGAAAACTCGCTTTTATGTTATTAATGTTTTTAATTATAAATACTTTCACAAACACTTATGCAACATGTCTTTGTTGTTGAATTCCAAGTTGCACTTGATCCTTCATTTGCTTTACATTGTGTTGAATTAGTATATGCTCCACTTATACAATCGTAATGACAATTTGAGCCACCTGATGAGCCGCCAGATGAGCCACCTGATGAGCCACCAGACGAACCACCACTAGATGAATTCTTTTGCCATACGGCATACAAAGTAATCGATGGGTAATAGGTGTTTATCCAATTATTTGATACGCCTGAATAAATGTTCCATTCTTTAGTTGTGGCCGATGCACTTCTACTCCAACCAAGTAATGTATAACCTGTTCTATACCATTTACCAAACTGACCGGTTTGTTCCCATTTTGGTGTACCATTTCTATTATAGCCAAATTTATTTCCTGTGTTATTATCTGAATTCCATGGATAACCATATGTAAATGTTTGAGTAGCTGTTGTGCCACCACTGCCACCATTATTGTTGAAAGTAACGGTAATAACTTTACCATCAAATTTTAATTTTACTGATGTATTTCCAGCACCCATTGTACCACTTAGTGTTCCACTGGCAACGCCATTATATATACGACCTGTAGTTGCTCTTATATCAGTTATCTGATATGTACTACCATATGGTATTTGTTGATAGTAATCTTGAACATCGTTAGCAACGATTGATCCATTTATATATACATCAAATGTTCCAAAGCCATTTAAGTTGCCGCTAGTTGTTCCATCCAATAATCCATTTACATCTAAATAATAAGAATTGATTTGCCAATTTGTTCCTAATTCAATAGTACAATCTTCAGTTGCTATATTGTTACAGAAGTTACTTGGATTTGCTGCACTCTGTTCTTCTTGAGTATATGTTTCACCAACATTTTTACAACCACTTAAACATTTCCATTCAGCTCCACTTACTGGGCTATATCCAGTTTTGTTGATGGCAAAATGACCAGATGCCGAATTATTATATAGATTTAGAGCTGAGTTACCATATTGAAGTAAGGTGAAGGCGTTAGTTGAATTTCCTGACGAATCGGTTCTAACGACATATCCATCACTATCTTTAGACCAGGTATAGGTTGTATTAGAGCCAGATGCTAGTGTTTCACCACTACTAACTTTATATTTAAAGATTACCATATTTCTCCAGAACCACAAGGTATAAATACTATCGGCTGTCAATGTTCCGTTTGTAGTAGTTGGAGTTACAGCAGTGCTACCAGCAGTACCAGCACTTACGCCTTTAAATCTTCCTGCTCTAGATCCCTCTGGAATATCATAGATATTATTCCAAACTAGAACTGTTCCATCTGGAGCTAGATAATTAGCATTATTTACTGTAGCATAATTATCACTTGTATATGTTCCTTTAGTGCCATTTATTGTATTTAATACGTTATATACGATATATGTATAGTAGGCTTTGTTTTGAACATTGGAAACATTACCAGCAATATCTTTACATGCAAAATAGTATGTTCCTGAGGTATCGACGGTTTTAGTTACTGATAAATTTTTGGTATCATCTACTGTGGTATAAGTACTCGATGCAGTTGGTGCTGTTTTGCCCCAATAGTAACTTACTACTCCAATTTCATCAGTACATTTTAAGGTAGCTGTTTGGCTATTTACTTTTAGATTATAAGTTGTCGTTAGATCGCTGATTGGTACAACGTTATCAAATTTAATGGTTGGTCTCAACTCTCTTCTATCATTGCCATTACCAGCATTATCTTCAATACCATTTTCATTAATAACAATCAAAATATCATCATTATGAATAGTATCGTTAATTACTAAGGCATAATTATTACCACTTACTTGTGATAGATTCATATTGGTTTTATTAATTGCAAAGCCACCAATAGTTACATTAATATCATCTTTAGTAAAAGTTGTATGATTTATACCACTCTCGTTATCAGTTAAAACTAGTGGAATGGTTACACTCTTTGATGCATAAGTACCATTAATTGTACCCAAATTGATAGTAGGTTTTATATTATCAATCTTATCGATATATTTTGTACCTACACCAATAATATCTCCATCATATTTGATATCAGCATAAATACTACCCTCTTTATTTATTGTCAATTCTTTAGGGTTAGTTCTACTGCTATCTTCAGTAGTATCAAATTTATAGTAATAATTTACTAAATTTAAATTATTTATATTATTAGTTTTATAGGTGATAGTTACTTTTTTGGTTTTAGACCAAGTATTATTGGGTTCAATTTTAAAGGTTACCATACCATTCATTCTATTTGTTACAGTTCTACAGATGTTGCTGTATGGTGAATTAGTATCTTTAATATAGACACTTTTTATAATAGCTTTAGTGGTGCTATTTCTTAAGACAAATATATAATTGTTTTCGCCAACATTGGTATTATTATCAACTGGTGAATTAGTTACAGTATTATCTAGATATCCTTTATCGATTAGATTTTTGACAAGGACGCAACTATATTCAGTGTTATCTCCTAGATCAACATATGATAAAACGTTTTTATTTTCAGTTAGATAATTGCTAGCTTCTTTTTCAACGTTATTTATGGTTACTTGATATGTTTTATTTTTAGCTCTATCTAAAACGTTAGTAACCGTATACATAACAATCGAAGTTACTACCGATAAAAGAGCTATTACGGCTAATAATTCGATTAGAGTAAACCCTTTATTATTTATTCTTTTCTTTTTCATATTATCACCTATCTTATTTTAAGTTTATCACAAATTTATTTTTTTTACTATAAGATTTTAAAAAAAAACAACATATTATGTTGTTTCTTTTATGAGTACGGCACGAGTACTATTTTCAACGTTTTCCATTGCTGGATCGCCAAAATAGAACAATCCTCTACCGATACCTCCTCTTAAGACAAAATCTCTAGCACTGACAATAGATGCTCCTTTATACCATGCTTCACCACTTTTTAACATAACTTCTTTGGTAGCTGTACCTACGACTGAATTACCAGTTACGTATTCACTGCTGCCGCCAGCCATATCATATACGCCATAGATGTTTCTAGTTGTGGTATCTTGTTTATTATTACCAGAAATGTAGGTATCATTAGTACCGATACTATCACAACCATCATTTTTACATACGCCATACTTAGAATGAGATAGATATAGGGTTGCTCCCCACTCCATATTAGTAATCATATGACTTTCAAGTTTGGCTATATTATTATTTTTGGTTAGTGAAGCAATAATACTTTTATAATTATCTAATGTATCATTACGATAACTTTCTTTATTAGAAATGAATCTATAGTTATTATCTTCTTTACTAATTTCATATTTACTAATCCAAAAACCTCTTAGATTATCGTTAAATGCTGGATGAGTTAAATAATTATTATTTTTTATTTCACTATTTGTCTTAGTTAAGCCATTTTCAAACATTATTTCAATACCATCTTCATAAGCATTGTAGCTGTCAGTCAATTCATTTTCAGCGTTCCATAACTTATATCTAAATCTAGGAATCCAAACGAAATAACCAATAACATCTTTATCATCAATGATTGAAGAAGCATTCGTATATTTACTCTGATCTTTAACAATTATAGCGTTAGCCCATAGACCATTACTATAATCATACCATAAATTATTCTTATTACTATTGGTATTATCGGCTACAATCCAAGAACCATTTTTATAAGTTACAGGAATCATACCATCAGCTAATTCTGGTTTGTTAGCACAGCTATTATCGTGGTTGGGTATTCTTTCATATTCTCTCTTTTCGCCGCTATATAAAGCAATAAAGACTTTCATTTGCATATTGCTATTCAACATATTACTTTGATCAACTAATTGACATTTAGTTAAATCATTGCAAGATTCACTAAGCCAAAACAATAATACGTAATCATCATATGGTTCATTATAATCTTTTAAGTCCTGTTGAATAGTAGTTAGACGCATGTTTTCACTTAAGACATTGCCATCAAAAGCAGGATCTAAACTACCATTTGAGATAAGGGTACCATTTTTATATAGATTCCATTTAACATATTTATTTAGTAGTGAACAATCAATATTCATATCTTCTAACATAACATCATATATTAAATCATCTGCTTTGTTATTTTTTACTCCTCTTACTGAAAATGCTACTCTTACGACATTAGTATTCGTATCTATACCAATTAAATTATCACTAACTGGTTCTAAATCTTTAAATAATATTTCAGTATCGCCTTTATAATCTAAATGATATTCTCCAGCAGTAATAATGGTCATTGTTCTATCATTTAATAGTTTACTGGTAGCATAAGTAATGCCACCAATACCTAGAGCAATTACCAATATTTCAAAGACTATTACTAATACATTTTGATTTTTAAAAGTCCTATTCATATAATCACTTTCCTTGAGGTTATTATATTATAAATTATCAATTAAAAAAAGTAATAAAAAAAACATTTATAAATTAAACGTTTTTTTTACATTTTATTAGAATTTTATTCTATCTTCAATATAATCTTTTATCTCATCAATATTGATTGTTACTTGTTCCATAGTATCTCTATCTCTTATAGTAACGGTATTATCATTTAAGGTATTATCATCGATAGTTATTGAGAATGGTGTACCTATGGCATCTTGACGGCGATATCTTTTACCAATTGATCCAGATTCATCATAAGTAACCATAAAGTATTTACTTAATTCTCGATATATTTCATTAGCTTTTTCACTATGATATTTTTTAACTAATGGTAGAATACAACACTTATATGGAGCTAAGTATGGATGAAATTTCATAACTTCTCTAGTATCTCCATCTTTTATTTCTTCTTTGGTATAAGCATCACATAAAGTCATTAAAACAGTTCTTTCAACACCAACTGATGGTTCTATAACATATGGAATATATTTTTCATTGGTTTCTGGATCAGTATAGGACATACTGGTACCTGAGAATTTTTCATGTTGGGTTAAATCATAATCAGTTCTTGATGCAATACCCCATAATTCTCCCCATCCAAATGGAAATTTATATTCAATATCAGTTGTAGCATTACTATAGAAACTTAATTCTTCTTTTGAGTGATCTCTAAGTCTTAAGCGATCTTTATTAATTCCTAGAGAAAGTAAATAATTATAGCAATAATCTTTGTAATACTTATGCCATTCAAGTTCAGTACCTGGTTTACAGAAGAATTCTAATTCCATTTGTTCAAACTCTCTAACTCTAAAGATAAAGTTACCAGGGGTTATTTCATTACGAAAACTTTTTCCTACTTGTCCAATACCAAAAGGTACTTTTAGACGCATACTTCTCCAAACATTTAAGAAATTGACGAATATTCCTTGAGCTGTTTCTGGTCTTAGATAAATAGTGGCTTTAGCATCTTCAGTAACACCTTGGAAAGTTTTAAACATTAAATTAAAGTTTCTAATGTCAGTAAAATTAGATTTTCCACATTTAGGACATGGTATTTTATTATCTTTAATATATTTTATCATTTCATCTTGACTCATAGAGTCTCCTAATTCACTGTTAGTAAAATCGTCGATTAGTTTATCAGCTCGATGTCTAGTCTTACATTCTTTACAATCGATTAATGGATCAGTAAATGTTTTTAAGTGTCCACTAGCTTCCCATGTTTTAGGATTCATAAGAATAGCACTATCCAAACCAACATTATTGGGATCTTCTTGAATAAATTTCTTTAACCAAGCTTTTTTAACATTATCTTTTAACAAGGCACCAACAGGACCAAAATCCCAAGTATTAGCTAATCCATCGTATATTTCACTTCCTTGAAATATAAAACCATATTGTTTACAATAATTAACTAATTCTTGCATTTTAATTTCTTCTTTTTCTTTCATTTAAATCACTCCTTATTCTTGTAATGAAAAAGATTCTTAAGACATAAAGACGAAGTCAAACTCCGCGGTTCCACTTTATTTATTCCTAAGAATCACTCATAACACATTGCTGATAGGTTTCCAAGCCCGTCTTTGCATTCATTTAATATAAATTGATTATAACACTATAAATATTAAAAGGCAATACTTATTTTTCTAAATCACGATAAGCTATCTTACCAACTAATGTTTTAGGCAAAGTTTCTCGATATTCATATTCATATGGCCAAGAATATCTTACGAGATTTTCTTCACAATATTTTTTAATTTCTTTCTTAATATTATTAGTTGGTTTAATGCCTTTTTTTAAGACAATGTATGCTTTTACAACTTGTTTTTTATATTCGTGGGGAATTCCTACAACCGCACAAGTTTCTACGTATTCATTGGCATCAATAATATCTTCGATATAACTTGGATAGATATTATATCCAGATGATACGATCATTCTTTTTAATCTTTGTTTAAAATATACGAAACCATCGCTATCCATACATCCAACATCACCAGTATGTAACCAGTAAGCGCCATCAGGATGTCGAATGATAACTTTTTTGGTTTCTTCAGGATTATTTAGATAACCTTTCATAACAGTTGGTCCACTAATACAGATTTCACCATCAGTCATAAACTCTGCTTCTTCAAGGGTTCCTATTTTAATTATCTTAAAGTTCATATTAGGTAGTGGGATTCCAACGCTATTATCACGATATTCTTTACTTGGGTTTAAGCAACAAGCTCCTGTACTTTCAGTAAGACCATAACCACATCTAATTTTAGCTTTAGAGCCATGTTTTAACAAAAATTCATCGACAGTCTTTTTAAATTCTGGAGTTAAGGTATCTCCTCCACAAATAGCACAAGTTAAATGGGATAAACCATGACGACTTAATTTTGTTTTTAATAAGGCTTCATATAATGTAGGTACACCAATAATGAAACTAGGATTATATTTTTTTATCAAACTACCAAATTTACGTGATGAAAAATCAGGAACTAGAATAACTTTAGCACCAATATATAGTGGTGTATGGATAGATACAGCTAAGCCAAAACCATGGAAGATTGGTAGCACTGCCAAAACTGAATCACTAGGTTTAGCATTCTCTTTTACAGCTACTTGTAATTGCATAACTAAGGCATTAAAGCATAAATTAGTTAAGATAATACCTTTGGGACTTCCAGTGGTTCCACCACTATAGAGAATGACAGCTTCATCATTCTTATGTCTTTTTACGCCATGAAATTCTTTATCATAGGCACCTAATTTTAATAATTCATTATAGAGAATAGCTTTTTCATTTTTTTCTATTTTATTTTTTCTTCCAGAAAAGAACCAATACATAGCATATTTAAATTTACTCATATCATCAGATATACTAGAAACAATAATCTTTTTTAATTTAGTATTATCTACAATACTCATAATTTTATCATATACTAAATCAATAGTTAAAATATATTTACTATTAGCTTCATTTAAATAAAATTCAATCTCATTTTTACTTGATAAGGGATGAATCATACAGGAAGTAGCACCAATCATATTTAGAGCATAAAAAGTAATAATAGCAACGGGAGTATTAGGCATACATATAGTTACCCTATCCCTCGGTTTAATACCCAATTCTACTAGCGAACTAGCAGTCTTTTTTATTTTCATAATAAATTCTTTATAAGTAACTTTTTTTCCATAATATTCATAAGCAAAATTATGAGGATATGTAATTGATGTTTTTTCTATCAATTCATAGATAGATAAATCAGGATAATTAATCGTATTATCTTCATAATATTTATACCATGGTGGACGATTAGTAATCTTATATATTAATTGATTTATTCTACTTATAGATTTTGGTCTATAATCTGTTGCTTTAGTAATTAGATTACTAATACTATTAACACTTTTAAAAATACCTGTACTTATTAAATCTATAATTCTATCAAACATGTTCTTTATTCCTTATTTTTTTAATTTTTCTGGATAAGTTACTTTTTCAGAAGCAGGTTTCATCATAACTTCTGGAGTGTTAAACATATATTCAATCAATTTAAGAGCTTTACAGAAATAGAAACCATCGGCTATTCTTTCATCGATAGTAGCTCCCAATTCCATATAGTATCTTCCATCATCTTCTTCTTTAATTTCTCCAAAAATAATCATTGAAGAAGCTGTTCCAAAATTCGTTAAATTATGATATATTGCTCCAGTCTTAAAAGTACCTAAATTAGACAAAATAGCACTTGAATAATAGATATTATCTTCGATAAAACTCTTTGGTAACCATCCATGACTATCAAGCCATTTAAACATACCAATAACTGGTACTCTAATAAATTTAGGCATCTTACCTAGCATGTCAGCCGCCCCATTAGCATTACCACTCTCGTCATATTTTTTTTGTCTGATTTTATCAACTTTTTCTTTAGTCTTTCTTGAAACATCAAGAAGAGTATCTTCGGGATCAATCTTAATAGCTAAAATTGATTCTTGAGCACTATCTTCAAATTCTACTTTCATCGTAAATGATAAAGTTACATCGTTATGCATATACATTGTTCTACCAGCAATAAATCTATTCATAAATGGACGAGAATACAAAGCTTTAGCCATAACAGTAACTAATCCATGATAATATGTAAGTCCTTCATGTTCTTTACGTAATTTATCCATATATTTAACAAAATTAGTCATATCCATTTTATGATTAATATAAACTGCAGCATCACATCTATTTGGTTTAAAATCAATTAAAATATTTTGAGAACCATGTAAATCTCTTACTCTAGTTCCATCTCTTCTATCTCCAAATCTTCTCATTCTTTACTCCTATTCTTTTACTCCGATATAGTAATTCTTTTTACCACGTCTTACTATTAAATATGTATCAGTTAAGAAATCTTTATCACTGATATTATATTCAATATCAGTAATTTTTTCACCATTGATACTGATGGCATTACCAGTAACTAATTCTCTAGCTTCTCTTTTACTACTACATACATTCATATTTATTAGTAAATCTAAAATATTAGTACCAATATTTATATTAGTTTTGTCATAATTATTGAATAATTCTTCAATTTCAGATTTATCTAAATTAGTAAATTTACCAGTAAATAAAGCTTCACTCATCATCACTGCTTTCTCATAGCTTTCTTTGCCATGTAAATCGGTAATTATTTCTCTAGCTAAAGTTCTATGAGCTTCTCTTAATTCTGGATGAAGATTATTTTTAGCTTCTAATTCTTCGATTTCTTCTTTAGTTAAGAATGTTAATTGCTTTAGATATTGAATTATCATAGAATCTTCTAGATTAATTAGATATTGATATAATGTATAACTACTTGTTTTATTTTTATCTAACCATAGAGCATTACCTTCTGTTTTACCAAATTTAACACCATTTGAATCAGTAACTAGAGGCATAACCATACCATATACTTCTTTACCTAATTTCTTTCTAACAAGTTCTATACCAGCAGTGATATTACCCCATTGATCGGAACCAGCTACTTGAAGGGTACAATTTTTGTGTTCGTATAGATACATAAAATCTAGAGCTTGTAAAATCATATATGAAAATTCAGCATAAGTAATACCTGTTTCCATGCGACTTCTTACTTTATCTTTACCTAACATGTAACCAACATTAAAGTATTTTCCATAATCTCTTAAGAAATCAATTACATTGATATCTTTTGTCCAATCATAATTATTAACTACTTCAAAGCCAAATATTTCTTCAGCTTGTTTTTTTAATCCTTTAATATTATGTTCTACTTCTTCTTTAGTAATCATTGGTCTTTCAGCTGTTGGTTTGGGATCTCCAATAAGACCAGTAGCACCACCCACTAAAAGAAGTGGTTTATGACCATATTTAGCTAATCTTTTACTAATTAAAAATGATGAATAATGGCCAATATGCATTGAATCAGCTGTTGGATCTGTTCCAATATAGAAAGTTAGGCTTTCATTATTTAGCTTATCGATTAGTTTTTCATCACTAATATCTTGAATTAATCCTCTCCATTTTAAATCTTCATAACATGTCATTTTTATCATCCTTCCTTAATGAAAAAATGGTACCCTCCAAAAAGGAGTCTATGTAAGACGGTACCATCCTTTAATTGACTTAATTATATAACGGTTTTAACCGGTTGGCTAAAAATATGTAATTCATTATTATTAATCTATTAGTTTACACCAACCACTAACTCTCTTTATTCATAAATAATAACTACTTCTTTATTTTTAATACCAATAAATAACAACAAGTTAATTATATCAAATATTTTTTATTAGTGCAATTATTTTTGATTTTGCTGTTCTTTTTTCCAAGTTAAAGCATCATAAATAAAAGCTTCCCTTTTTAAATCGTTTTCTTTAACATTAGTGCTAGGCATCATTTGGAAATCTTCTTTAGTATAAGCCGTGCTTTTCTTTTTGAAAAAGACAATTTCAACGGTTGAATGATCAGTACCATCGAAGCCAAAACCTTCACTAACTTCTTTAAAACCTAGACTATGATATAGATTTTTAGCACGTAAATTATGCATTAAGCAATCAAAACCAATATCTTCAAAACCAGCTTGATGCATTTGTTCAATAAAGTAAGATAACATTCTTGAACCAATTCTTCTGCTTCGATACGCTTCATCAACACAGACATTTACTAAATACATATATTTCTTTTCAAGAACTTCAGCTATCAATAATTTAAGATAATTATTAATAGTAAAGCGATAATTATCATTAATAGCTTCAAGTGATGAATAATCATAATTTAAATCAGTAGTTGGATCAATAGCACATACTAGACCGATTATTTTTTTATTTGATATATCATATGCTACATAACAATTTTCATAGTAACAAATAAATCCCGGTTCTTTAATTCTAGGTGTTAATACTCTTACTGCTTCTTCAATATCATTATTGAACCAAAAAGGATAAATATAAGGGTCTGTTTGATATATAAGTCTAGCAATATCTTCCATATTGTCTTCTTTTTTAGCTCTTCTTAAAACAATATCTTCTAAATCTACACGATAATCTTTTTTTTCCATAAGTACCTCTCTATTTTTATTTATCTTTATTTTCAATATTACTAACTATTTCTCTAATCTTTCTAAAACGATGATTTAATCCAGATTTGGTTATTTTATTACCAGTTTCAGTACTAATTATTTCACTTAATTCAGCTAAACTATTCTCAGGATACCTAAGACGATAATCAATTACTAATTTAAGTTTATCATCTAACATATCGATAATATCATATTCTTTTAATTTATTAATATCTCTTATCTGACTACTGGCAGTTAAAAATATTTTATCCATATTAGCTTGCTCACAATTATTAAGTCTATTAGTCATATTTTTATGATCACGATATATTCTGATATCTTCAAAGTATAAAACTCCAGTATAGGCTTTGATTACTCTTAAGAAATCACTAATCTTTTCAGCTTCTTTAACATAGACCATATATTTCTTTTCTCTTTTAATAATCTTGCTATTTAAATCATTGTCATTTAATAATTTATTGATAAATTCAGCATATTCAAGATTATCTACTAAAAATTCTAAGTGATATCTAGATGTTTTAGGATCATTAACTGATCCAGTTACTAAAAATAAACCTCTTAGATATGCTCTTACTAAATCTTCATCTGAAGTAATATATTCTTTGGGAATATTTAAATATTCTCCATCTATAAGAATAGATAAATCAGCTAAAATATCTTTTTTCTTTTCTTTAATAGTTAGAATATAACTTAATCCATTACTAAAATATTTTTTTCTAACTGTAATTATTGGGCTAATATCATATACATTTTTAAATAGTTTAAATATTCTTCTAGCAACAGCATTATTTTCGATATAGATAACAATATCATTGCTGATATCAGCACTATTTCTAACAATAGCAGATAATTCAGAAATAAGTTCTTCTTTAGATGAATCTAATCTTGTTACTTCATTTTTGATATCTGTAGAAAAGCTCATTTTATCTCTCCTTTGTTAGATATGTAAATACTTCTAAAGCAGTTTTAACATAATCATGTCTTGCTTGATTATTTTCAGTACTTAATAAGTCAGCCGAAATAAGTTCTACGCCCATTTTTTTAACCTCATCTTTATCAAGCATAATTTGTTTAGCTTCTTCAACTTTATATAATTCTAAAATATCATCTGGTACTTTTTTCTTGTTAGCTAAGACAACATCAATAAAGTTTTTATCGACATATTTATTTATTTGTTTAACACAATCAGAGACATTAAAGTCATCTGTTTCGCCATGTTCACTCATAATATTGCAAATATACATTTTCTTAGCTTTAGCTTCTTTTAAGGCTTTTTTCATTTCTCTAGGTAGTAGATTTGGAATGATACTTGTGTATAAGCTACCAATTCCAATAATTATTAAATCAGCATTTTCAATAGCTGCCATTACTTCAGGAGTAGCTTTTACTCTATTTTTATATCCTATTGACTTTATATGTTTTCCAGCTTTAGTAATTTTACTTTCTCCTTCAATTACTTCGCCATCAGTAGTTTTGGCTACAAGTATAGCTTTATCTTCAGTAATAGGTAGTACAGTACCTTTTATATTAAATATTTTAGATAGCGATTGTAATGATTCGGTTAAACTACCAGTAATATTATACATAGCAGTAACTACTAAATTACCTAGGGCGTGTTTATCTAAGTCACTATAAGTATTAAATCTATATTGTAATAAATCTCTAGCTAAAGTTTCATCATCTGACAGTGAAGCTAAAACATTACGTAAGTCTCCTACAGCTGGCATATCAAATTCTTTTCTAAGTCTTCCAGTTGAAGAACCATCATCAGCAACAGTAACAATAGCAGTAATATTCATAGGAAATAGTTTTAATCCTCTAAGTAGTGTTGATAAGCCAGTTCCTCCACCAATAACAACAACATTTTTCATAATATTCATCTCCATTCATAAATAATATATAGATTTATTTTATCATATTTTATGAAATAAATAAAGAAATACTATTTTTCTAACATATCATTATCTTCTAAGTATTTATATTTTAATGCATTACTATTTGATAATACTGTTTTTCCCAATTCGCTTTCTAAGTTATTACGTGTCTGTTTTGCTATTTTTCCGCCTCGCCTAGCTAATTCTTTATTTTCGTTAAAATTATTGGGGGGATATTCTTTTACCAATTCTCTAGTTGCTAATTCTCCTAAATCTGTAAGAGCCACTTCAATATCTGTCATATTATCTCTTAAATTTTCTTTTCTGATGTTTTTATATTTTTTATATTCTTGGGCCGTCATACCTGACCATTCTCTGTATATTTCATTAGTAAGTATGGCATATTCGATATTATCTTTAATTCCATTTGTTTCCCAAGTACTAGTCAATTTCTTTCTATCTAATATTGCTTTAAATCTTAATGCTATCCAGTCTATCGAATATCCGTGTTTTAGATAATAATCTATCATTTTGTCAATTCCTTTTGATGGATCAAATATATTGTCAACTTCTTCTTTTCCTAATTTAGCTAACCATAATTTAAATGGCTCCGCCTTTTTGCTTGGTATCGACTCTATCAATCTAAATATTCCTTCAGTATTCAATACATCTGTTAAATAATACTTTCCATCTTTCGATTTTAATTTTAGTTGTCCGATATTTTCGGACAACTTACTTCCTTCTTTTTTTAATTTTAATTTTAAATCACTCCAATATTTTCGTGTTCTATTACTTCCGGTTAGTGCACCAATTACATCAATTACACTAAAATAATAGTCTTCACTTTCTTTATCCCAAACACTTCTTATTATACTATCTTCAAATAAATTTGTAATTGTCGCTAATTTATTTTCTTCCATAAATATATTCCTCCAATAATGATATTCAATAAAAAAATAGCATTTTACTTTTTTTATTCAAAAAAAAGAAGATTTTTTTCTAAATCTTCTTCAATATTTAATTAATAGTTTGCATTTGTATTAAAATAAATAACATTTTATTATCCATAAGTAAAGTCACTACCACTAGTAGCAGCATTTGTATAGAATACATCATTGATTAAATCATACATTCCAGGTTTGCTATCACTGGTTCTATAGCACGGAATGAAGTGACGTACCTTCGCACCGCTTTCATATATGATAAAGGAATAGATTTTCCCAACAATTGGATAAATGTAACTTGTTCCTTGGTGAACAGCAAATATAGCCATTGATAAATTACATGATGTGGAGTAACTCAATGAAGTATATCTTGTTATTGTTTGATCGTTAACTATTACCTTGCTATTTGGTATGTCAATGTCTATTGAAAATGGTTCGTTGGGCGACCAAATTACTCCTGTGCTACCAGCTTTGCCACCAGCATCTATTCTGACAACATTAGTTGCTTCACCATATGTATTTTCAATATATGATAGAAAGGGGTATGTATAGTCAGTTGTTCTACATCCAAAAAGTCCAGTATGGCCTGAAGTTCCTGATGTTGAAGCTCTTGTATAGATTCTTGTATTCTGGTTTGGTATATATTGTGTATCTATATACTGTGTACCACTACTTTGAAGATATGATACTTGTTGGTATCCTGAAGGAACAGCACTTTCTACTTGTGAAGCGCTTGCTCTAATATGACCACTAAATGCTAAATCGACATAAGTATTATCGCTAACATAGCCATCTAACCAGATTGCTATATAATAATTTCTTAGAGTATGAGTTACATCAAAATTGGTATATATAGCTGTTTCACTACCAATCATACCATTAGAAATATATCCTTTAGCTAGTGGTGTACCGGTATATGTATTACTGTCGTATATAGCGTATTTTAAAGCTGTACCATTAGTTACCCAAGAACCGCCACTGCTACTGCAAGCACTGCTTGTTTTAGCGTTTGGTATTGTTTCTAAGGTATTGGGATTTTCACAATGAGCTGCAACAACATCATCAAATTTGGTATTGGTAGTATTTTTAATATTTAAATATAAGGTACCTTTACCTAAGGTTGTACATGATGAACTTATTTTCATTGAAACGCTACCAGTTAATCCTTCACTGGCATTTGGTGAAGGAAA
Organism: uncultured Clostridia bacterium; assembly: GCA_947304495.1. The sequence continues at coordinate 24,315 of CAMZBG010000017.1, forward strand.
TAATGTACCAGTCATTTGGTCACCAGCTGTATAATCAATTACAAAACAAGTTGAACCAGTATTATATGTACCATTATTAACAGTGGCGGTGGCAGTTAAATAGGCAAATGTGCCACCAGCAATTAACAAACCACACATGATTACTGTGACTGCTAATAATATGTTTTTTCTAACTATTTTGTCTTTCATATTTTATACCTCTACTATATAAAGAATAGCATATATAGTAATATATTTCAATAAAATTAAACTTTTTTTTATTTTTTTGACATTTTTTTAAAAATTAGTATTGACAAATAAAAGGAGTTCGGTTAATATATTAACTACCAATTCAAATTTCTTAGGCGAATTGGTGCTAGTATCACACTAG
>CAMZBG010000018.1 GCA_947304495.1 uncultured Clostridia bacterium
ATCTAATGCTCCATTATATAAAGGACTATAACTACTACCATGAGAGGCAGCTAAATAACCAACTGTAGATCTTTCTGTAGGAAGCTCAACATTTGCTTGATTATATACTTGGAAAGAAGGCGTAGACCATTTATGAATCGGATAATAACCAGGATTTCCATAAGAAGAATCAGTATACTTCTGCTTAATAGTTAATCCACTATTATTAGTAATACCAGATGATCTATAATTTGCTAATACTTCTTCTTCTGATAACGCCCTATTAAATACAGCTAAATCTTTGATATATCCCAAAAATTTATAAGAAGCTGAACTATAATGAATATCATGCCCCACATAAGTCTTAGCATCAACTGAAGATCCGATGGTTTTATTAACATTATTATTAGTATATACCAAATTACCATCTGCATATATTTTCAAATATTTATTAGAATCATAAGTAGCAGTCATGTTAACTTCTTTATACAAAGGTACATAATAACCGCTATTATAAGTAGATCCATTAATAACTACATATAAAGCCTTTCCACTTATAAATACCCCAAAATAATTCGTTGATGCCGTTCCATAATTAAATAGTAATTGCCAACTTCTACTTGCATAAGATGTAAAAGTTGTTGAAACAGTTATGTTACTACTTGGCGTATAATCTGGTATTTGAATATTATCATCCACCCCATCGAAGAAGAAACCTTTATCTTTATGCATCATACTTACATTAGCAATTCCCTTTTTACCATGACCAGATAAATCAGGAACTTCTAAGTTTTCAACACCACCATTTAAAGGAGTAGTATCCCAATAATCAGAATCAAACCATAATTGCGTTTTTTGATATAAATCGGCTCCACCTGGTGCATATCTAACCCATGTTAGTTTATCTCTAATATCAGAAGAATTTAAAAGCTTACTTTCTGGTACCATGTTATACGCTGTCTTTATCTCATATAAAGAAGCTGAAGCTGTATAAAAGAATACAAATCTAACATAACAATCATGATTAACAGTAAAAGAATAATCATCAACATTACCAAAATTAGTATAGTGACTAAAGTAATACCAAGTATTTGAATTCCAAGCAGCATTACTTATATATTTTCTATTAGCATCATATAATCTAACTCTAAATATATCACCACTATTATTGTTAACATTTTCCGCTCTAAAATAATAGTTTTTACCCTGTTCTAATTTTATCATATCAGTATATCCCGCATTAGGATAATTAAGATTATCTCCAGGTTCACCAGTAGTTTCATTAACAAATCCCGAATTAATATGTTTAATAAGATTATCATTTCCTAAAGGAGCTATATTATTAGATATTTCTTCCCCATTTATAACTGATCTATTATAGAAACCAGCATGTCCTAGATTAAGAATTTCCTTATTAGAATCATCTCCAGCTCCTACTCCAGCCGTAATATTATCTTCAGTAGAAACAACTCCTTCAAAATACAATTCATAATCATTATTCTTTTTATATATTTCGGTATTCTTTCCTCCAAGAATACCTCCGGCATAACTCCTACTAGAAATATCTACCCCTGCTACCAATAGATTTCTAAACTCACCTTCACGATACGTAGCTTGATCATTAATATTATAAAAATATCCGGCCACTCCACCAGCATAATTACCAGCTGAATGAATAACACTATTAGTAACTTTTGAAGTTGATATAGTACCAGTATTAACATTACCAGCCATACCTCCAGTTTTTGATTGTCCTGTAATTGTACTATTATGACAAGACATAGTATGTAACGTACCACCCGACATACTTCCAACTAAACAACCGGTATTATTACCGCTGTTAACTACTGTGCTATTTTGAACAACACTTCTTCTAAGTGCATATCCATTAATATATCCAACAAATCCCGCTACTCCATCTGTTGAGGTGCTAGTACCTTTAACATTAGTATTATCAACCAAACAATCATACAAATATCTACTTTGACCTGCCAAACCGCCAATATAGCTATCAGTTCCTGATACATTGGAGTTTTTAACAGTAATATTATACATATAAGATTCATAAGCATATCCAAACGCTCCACCAACATATTTATTTCCATTTACTGTTACATTATCAACCACTGAATCATTAGCTCCAGCATACGCTCCTATTCCACCAGCATAATTACCAGAAGGCATAGTTATAGTTGAATCACTTACCTTTATATTTCTAACCAAGTTTACCGAATCATCTAAGTCTGGACTACCCTCAATATTTGTTTTAGTTTTAGCATCTACTCCATGAGCCGTACTAAATGTTGAAAATATTCCACCAGCATATCCATTAGAAGCATAAATAGTTAAATTTTTACCCTCTATATTAGAAATATGATTATTAACACCATTGTCATAATAGGCCAATAAACCTGCTACATACGATTTACCAGTTATTTTAATATTATCTAGCGAAATATTATTTATATGATTAGTTAACCCCTGTCCAATTAAAGCTACTCTATTCTTGCTAGGCGCATATATTTCAATATCCTTAAAACTAACATTATCAATAGAACCATAGTTATAATTAATTAAATTTATATAATTATTACTTGATCCTTGTGTATTTCTTATTTCAATATCTTCAAAATTAATATTTCTTAAAGAAGTAACTATTTTATTAATAATTGCTTTATTATTACCACTAGTATTATTAGAATAATTAAATCCCCTTAAAGTGTATTTTTCATCATTAGATGGTGTCTCTAAACGATTAAATACTACACCTTTTTTAAAGTCTAATCCCGTAAAATCAATATCATTAACTAAAACATAGTTTTCAGCATCACTTGTACTTACAGCTTGCCAATCATCAAAAGTAGATAAGTTTTTATAGAAAGTCATCGGAATTCTGATATTCTTAAACTCCCTTTCTTCGCTAGCATTAATATCTACACGATACTTAATTTCACTAATCATATAAGAATCATAATATTTCTTAGGAGTAGCTGTGAAATTAATAATAGTTGTTCCCTCATGATTAGTAATATTACTAATTTGAACATTAGTATCATCTAATACTATATCCGTTATTAAATATTCATCTGGATTATCTAAATACAACACCAAGTTAGCATGATCAACATGCTTATCAATAACTAAGTTAGTAACTCTAAACATCTGTTGCTTAATTCTAGTATCTAACTGATTAGGTAATAACTCTGTCGAATCCAAATAATATAGTTTTGGAAGTGTACCTTGGCTAACCTCAGAATAATCAAAAGAATCTCCCAATCTTAACTTATCACCAGAAGTATAAGTATCAACATCTAATAACTCTTCATAACTAATAAATGATTCTCCCTTATTAATCGGAGTTAGTACACCATAATATATATTGTTTTCATATTCCTCATCAAATTCAGTAGTTTTTATACCATTTATTAAAGAATTATCATAAGCATAGTTATTACTTTCATCTTCCAAATAATTATTACTAATTATACGTCCAAATACAGCACCTTCTATCTTAGAATACATATTTCCAAGATATAAATTGTTCATTATATCGGCCGGAGTACCTGAATAGCCTGCTATTCCACCAACACTATCTATATCACTCTGAATATTTACAGTTGAATAACTGTTCTCAACATATCCACTTGTCGCTCCAATTATACCACCAGTACGATACCCATTTGAAACTATTGTTCCAGTAGAATAAGCATTAGCAATACTAGAAATACTACTAGTATCTCTACCTACAATTCCTCCTACACCACTAACACTTTTAGCATTCTTAATACTAATATTAGCATTCTGTACCAAAACATTACTATATCCACCAGCCACACTATAACCGACCATACCTCCCGCATTAACATCCGTAATCTCAGGAGTAGAGGTAATAGTTACATCAGTAATAGTTGAATTCGTAACTTTAGAATAATATAAATATCCAACAAGCCCCCCAACATACAAGGTATCTGCAGTCCTAGTTGATGGAACAGTTATCGTAATATTCTTAACATGAACATTATTAAAATTAGCATATTGGTTTGAATAACCTATCAAACCGCTATAAGTAGAATCAGAACTCTTAGTTATATTTTCAAAACTAATATTCTGTAAAGTTCCATTCATTTGATTAAACAATCCTGATACATTTCCATAAAGACTAATATTTCTTAAAACATGATTATTTCCATCTATTTTTCCAGAAAAATTACCCAATGTATATCCTGTATACTCTATAAAATTCAAATCCTTCATAATTGCAAAATTCTGATTTAGATTTCGATTAATCTGCATCCAATCTTCAACCGAATTAATCTCTTGATAGAAATCTACATATAGGTACTTTTCTCCAGCAGCATATGCCTTAGATGAAAGCAAACCATTATAACTTCTACAGGTTATATTTCTAATAGCATATTTAGATACATAAATATCTGGATCATATACTTCTAATTTTAAATAGGTTTTCCCATCTTCAAAATTTTGCGATACTACTCTAGTCCTAACATCTGAAATAGCTACATTATCTATTTGATCTCCATTTGGATTATCAACAACAACATCTACCATTGCAGTTGAATTTGTTTGTTCTACAACTTCCATCGTAATAATATCTACAACACTTGTTTCAGAATAATATGGTAATTCATTATATTCTTGCTTAGGCATCTTATTATAAGTATATCTAACTTGAGGATAATACCCTAGCTTAACCATTTCATCAACATTAAATCCATCTCCAAGTACACTTTTTTGAAAAGACACATCATTAAGATTTAAAGCCGTAATCTTATTTTGATTATTGGTTGTATAGATATAATCACTTAAATAATGAATATTACTATAATTAGCAGTTGCTCTTACATACCCTACCACAGGCCCTACTGCCTGATTAATATTATTAGCATTACCAACAGTATAAGAATTACGTAATGTACCATATGTTTCATAAGCAATTAACCCCGTAATATCATAAGCAAAATCGCTTGGGAACTCATAGTTGTTGATAACATAGATATGATCAACAAGTGACTTAACACCACCATATCTTTGTATTAACCCAATAGTTCTAGCAGACGCCCCACTATTTTCATTAGAAATAATTGCATTTTCTCCATACACATAACCATTTCTTACAGTTCCATAATTATACCTAGTTAATAATCCAACCTCTGAATATAAATTAACTTTCGTTTTTAGCTTCATAACAAAGTTTTGAATCACACCAGATACATGATTAACATCAACTAAAGTATTAAAATAAGTATCATTAAATTTAGTTTCTCTTTCATCATAAACATTTATTTCAACATTCTCTATCGTACCATAATTAGAAGAAACAAAACCTCTTATACTCGTATTAACTATTGTATTGTTCAAATGAACATTTAAAACCATATTCTTTAAAATGCCACTTTTTTCTATTCTTCCTAATCTCGTATAATTATTCCTATCTGAAAGCGAATAAACATTAGCACTATATCCTTGAAAATCTATTGTTCCATAGAAATATTTATATCCCCAGCCCAGTGTTTGAGCTGTAAATTCATAAAAATCCAAATCATTTAATACTATATAATTACCATTCGGTTGCATATATACCCAATCATTAGTATTTGCAATCCCCTTAACCTCATTATCAGTAGATATGTCAAAACTATCAAGAACATATTCCCTATCTCTAATAGAAATAGCTAAACAAATAGTATATTTTTTATTCTCTTCCAAATCGACAGATTTTATTGCATCTTTAATAACATCTGTATTTAATAATTCAACATACTCATTACTATATAATTTCTCTCCGTTTTCATCTTTTACTTGAATATAATATGTATTATTACTTATTTCATCTTTTAAATCCTTAATATTAACCCGTGCATTAGTTACAAAATCATAACTAAACGTCTCATAAGATTTACTTGGCAAATCTACATACTCAGTAATCTTTAGATTTACCTTACTCGGATCAATATTGGCATTACCACTATAATTTCTAAATACCAACCAAGTTTTAGACCCACTAGGTACATAAACAGTTCTACCAGATTCAAACCAACCATATGCTGATTTATACTTATTACTAAGATCAGTAAAATAAATATAAGCAGAATAGTCATTATCAGAATCAGCAAAATCAAATGTATAAGCTCTATTCCCCTCTAAAATCAACGGTTCACTTACTCTTGCCCTTCTATCATAATAAGAACCAGTAACATTTATTGTTCCATTATTATTATAAGTTCCAGGTAAAATAGAAGCATTTCCCAGATTAACTTCTTTTCTTTCCCTTGATTTATAAACCATAAAATCTCTAACTTCATATTCAGCCGTAAACTTTGAACCATTAGTAAACCAAAATCCAATAAAATCAGTTCTATATTTACCATAATATGTACTAGTATTATTTACAAAGTTATTTCCGCTTTTATAACTTCCAACCCTAAAAGTATAAGTATAAGTAGTCCATTTATCGGTTGAAATATTCGTAAGTTCAATCCCATAATTCAAACTAGTTGTATTACCTAAATAGTTTTCAAAAAACAATCTGTGACCAGCACTCAAAGGATTAATAGCTTTTATTTTGAAAGTTGCAGTAACAATCTCACCATGATAATCACTTAAATCATACATATATGAAGATGAACCATTTTTAGAATATATATGCATATCACCTTCACTATCAATAGTTTTAGGTATAGTATAAGTATTAATAGTTTGAATCCATTTTGTTTCGGAATGCATATCTACTAAGTTTTCCCCATTAGCTACACGCAAAGAAGAAGTTAATTCTATTTTTCCACTTATACTTTCCTCTGTATATTTGCTAATACTCTTCAACTCATATTTAGATACAAATGTCGAATTACTATTTGTCTCATTATATTCATCAGCAATAAACTTTAAAACATAATTAGTATTAACTTTAAGATTATTATAAGTAATTCTTTCAAAATCAGTATTAGTTTTAATAATTCTAGCGTCTACTAATGTATCATTTAAATCCCTTAATTCTAACCTAACTTCTTTAGTTAATACCGAATTATCGGGATCATTTATTTTAACATCTAAATCAATCATGTTATTACTTACAAAACTATTAGCAATAACTACTTCCGCCGGTTTTTTTCGCGTAGTAAATGGTTTTAAACTATGCAAGCAATCTAAATCATAAGTTGTTTCCCCCTGTTGTACAACAGAATCTATCTCAATATAGTAAGAAGTATTTGAATTCAAATTCTTAAATAATAAAGTCAGCTCTTCATAATTCTTAATTCTTGTTATTTCCTGAGAAGATAAAGAATACTCTGTAACCAACTCATTATTATCTTCTCTAAATAGCTTAATATGTAATTGTTTTAACAATTTTAATAATCTATCATCAGTTTTAGAAGAATTAATTCTATAATTAAGAGTTACTGAATCCTTAGTTAATTCATTAGATTCAAAATCAAAATTCAAAAAACCTAAACTAGTAATTGGTAAAGAAGTAAATTCCATACTACCTAATACATAATCTTTTCTTTCACCTTTACCATCGTTCAAATCAATATCACCATATACATTGATATTAAACACTTGATTTGGATCCAAATTATATAACTTAAATCGTTCATCACTAATAGTATCACTTAATACTGTAACCCCCGAAGAATTAGTAACAACATAATGATAATTACCTATTTTAATATTATCATCATTCTTTAAATTAACACTTATTCCAACATAATCAACTTCATTTTCTACAACCTTTAATACAACCGCAGGTGGTCTCCTAGACGTACGAGTATGCCCCTTATTATTTCTAGCTTCCAACTTGTTATTCTTTCCATCATAAAAAGTAATCTCAAAGTCAAATTCTTTATCAGATTCCAAACTTTCTGGTGTAGAAATACTATTTATTTCTTTACCATTTATCAACTTGTTCAAATCAGACTTACTAAAGAAATAATTAGTATCTCCTATAGTTAAAGCAAAATTCTTAACCCCTCTTAACACTTCACTATCTAAAGAACTAGTTAATATCATTTTAGCCAGCTCAATTTTATTTGAATAAATCTCTCCATTTTCAAATTCTATTTCAATAGGTTCTAATTCCTCTAGTCCTAAAGTTGTTAAAGTATCTGAGTAGAAAGTAACTATTTTTTTAGTCTTTAAATCCTCATCTAAATATGTATATTGACCAACAATTTTATACTCCGTACTTGCATATAATCCTGATATTAAAATATTACCACTAGCATAAAAAGCTCTTCTAGCAAATGTTTTTCCACCAGATACTAATGTAAAAGTAGGTGGCTTAATAATAACCCCAGACGGATCTTTAATAATCAGATTTGACGACATAGAATAAACATTAGGAGTAAATCTTTGTACAGCTACAGATGGCTTTACATAGGTAAATCCAGGCTTCTGAACCTCTTCCATAATAGCAGGAGGCACTGGTGTAACATCTTCTTCATCTACTTCTTCTATAACCTCTTCAGGAGTAATTATTTGCTTTTCCGGTATCTCCTCAATCGTCTTAAAAGATATACCTATTACTTTCAAAAAGTCTTCATACCCATAAATATACTCTTCATTATTACTAGCATAGTAAAACCTTAATGTGGTATTAAAATCCACATCAATACTATTTTTAACAAACGTATTTTCTCCTCTTTCATAATAGTTTATTTTATCTTTAGAAAAGTAAATAAAACTATTAATAGGAATAGTAACTTCTTGAGCTTCAGATTTAATATCTAAATCATATAAATTCAAATATATACCATTTTCATAATTCAAAAGAATATATTTATCACCATCAAGACTTACATAAGTAACCGGATCATAAACGCTTCCATATGAAAAAACCACATTATTTAGACCCGTTAATCTTTTCAAATCAGTACTAACCAAATTAGTATTATCATTATAATTTATTATTGCCAATCCATCGTTAATAAACAACGGATAAGACATATTAATTGTTGAACTCCTAGAATTATCTACATAATGATTTAAAGGGGTTTTATAAATATATTCATTCTGTTCTATTTCCGCAACCTTTAGTTTATCTTCCGCTTTATCATAATTATTATTTCTAAGGCTTTCAGGAGCAGAATCAGAGCTAAGAAAATACCCTTTTTCTTCAACAACCATAACAAAACTATATGTATTAAATAAATAATTAAAAAGGAATATAACAAATATAAAAATTGCCACGATAAAAACAGGTAATACTTTAACTAGTTTAGAATCCTTAAATTTATTCATCTTTAACTTTTTTATCAACTTTGCAATCTTCTTCTTCATGTTAAAAACATCCTTTTTAATTATCTATTAATTACCATTAAACAATTCTAATTTATCAATATTCTTTCTCAATATACGATTACCATTATCATACATAATCATATCCGTACTAAGATTAATAACATATTTTTTATAATAAGCCATTACATTATTCTTAAAATCATCAATAATTATATACTTATCATTTCTTTTATCATATATCTCTATTGTATCATTAAAATCAACAATAACATATGATAATGGAGCTAATTCATACTTAACATCATCAACTATTATAGTAGTAGAATAAGGAAATAAGTATAAATCATTCCCGTCATAAATAATAGAATCACCTAAATACATTTTTTTATCTTGATAATAAACAAACGTGCTTTCCTCTTCATTTACAACTTCATTTTCTAATTTAGTAAAATAATTAATCTTATAAGCTTGCGTTTTATTATTTAAATAAACAATAGACATATTTACAGGAAACATCACCTGATTATCAATCTTCTGAAAATAAATCGGTATAATATCTAATTCCATTTCCTCATCTTTATTCTTTATACTTGTGATTTCATTTTCCCTTTGAATAGTTACTTTACCGGTATATTCAACTTTTTTACCCGCAAAATATTGATATAATTCATAATTATCAAATTCAACAGTATTAATATTTGAATAATACTTTTTAACAACTATTATACATACTATTATACAAGCTAAAGCAACTATAGATCCAATACCTACGACTAAAGCTTTAACTCTTTTGTTCTTTTTTTTAGTTTTCTCAATATTTTCTTGATAACTATTATCCATTATGTCCTCCTTAATCCCTTATAAGATTTCATAGTAACTTCTAACTTCCTTACTGTTATATATACTATATACATAGCAACAAGTATCATAAAAACTACTCTCAATATATTTACTTTATAATCAAATACTACATCTACCAAATAATTATTTACCAACCTTAAAATCATAAATAGTAAGGAAGAAATACAAGTATATACAACATCCATTATAATTATATGAAAATTAAAAGAAAATGTACATGATAACAGATTAATAAGTATAATCATAATCAAACCATATCTATAAAATGCATTAATATTAAACAAAAAATAAAATAATAATAAGCAATTAAGAAAATTAGTAACATGAATAAATATTTCTCTTTTGGTTATTCCCAAAAAAACAGCATAAAACCCTCGGTACTTATTCTTATATTTACTTGTAAGAATAAATCCAATAACAAATAATATTAATGCCACAATACTTATATAACAAAAAATAGAAAATGTTAACCTTAAATAACTAATCATTATTATTCCTCATTCTCTCTTATAATCAAACGGAAAACATTATGACTTAAAGAATAAAAACCCTTTATATTTGAAAAACTAACACTTTCCTCCGCTTCTATTTGTACAGATCCATCAACCTCTCCTAAAACAGGCCAATAATCTTTCATTATTAAAATATTATACTTTTTGTCTTTTATTCTAATAATTCTTACATTATTAATCTCGCTCATTTTTACGTTATCATTTTCTAAAACAATAACTTTAATCCCCGTACTATGATTGTTTTCCATAACTACCTATATATAAGAACTTACTTTCATCAACATCATCATAAGTTCCATTAAGAATATTTTCTACATCATCCAATATATCTTTAATATCTACAAGTACACCAGGTATACCTGTATACTGTTCAGATACAAACATAGGTTGTGAAAAATAATTTCTAAGTTTTCTTGAGCGATAGAAAACTTTTTTATCTTCATCACTTAACTCTTCAATACCTAATACTACAATTATTTCTTCCAATTCTGTATATCTAACTAAATAACTAAGAGCTTTCTCGATTAATTCAAAATGTCTATCTCCAATTACTTCCGGATCAACAAAAACACTACTAGTTTTAAAAACATCTATAGCAGGATAAATACCCTTCTCAGCCACAGATCTATCCAACACTATTTGACCATCTAAATGAGTAGAAATCGTTTGAACCGCTTCATCAGTATAATCATCAGCAGGAATATAAATAGCTTGAAACGAAGTAATAGAGCCATCCTTAGTAGAATTAATTCTTTCTTCTACATCCGAAACATCACTTATCATAGTTGTAGGATAACCATTTTCAATAGGTGATCTTCCCAACTCTGCTGATAATTCCGACTGTGCTTGCACATATCTATATATATTATCAATAAATAATAAAACATCTTGTTTTTTTTCATCTCTTAAATATTCAGCCAATGTAAGACCACTATATATCGCTTTACTTCTACTAGTTGCATTATCACCCATTTGACCAAATACCATAGCTATCTTATCAGTAAGATTGGCTTCTTGCATTTCATCGTATAATTCTTTACCTTCTCTACTACGTTCTCCAACACCAATAAAAACAGAGTTAGATTGAAATTTCTTAAATACATTATTCATTAATTCTTTAATAATAACAGTTTTCCCAACACCTGCTCCACCTAATAGACCTAATTTAGACCCTTTCTGAATAGGAGCAAAAAAGTCAATAGCTTTAATACCTGTTAATAACATTCCACTATCAATATCCAACTCTTCTAGTGAAATATTTCTATCATAAACACATTTCTTTTTTACACTACTATAATTCGCATTACTAATAATATTGCCATAAGAATCAAATACTTTTCCTAAAATCTGATCAGAATATTCTATTGCTAAATGACCATTCTTCTTTCCAACCGGTAAACCTTTTTTCAAATAAGTTACATTATCAAAAGCTATAGTTTTAGCTATATTGCCATTAATCTCCACTACTTCAAACTGATAAACCTGATTATTAAGCTTAGCATACAATATATCCTTAACAGCTATATTAACAGTATTACTTAGTAATATTTGTACACTTAGATCAGATATAGCAATTATTTTCCCAATCATCTTTATTCCTCCTTCCTCTTATTAGCATTTTTTTTGTTATTACCCTCAATAATAATCGCGAATTCTTTTTTCTTAGCTATCTTTCTTTCCTTTCTAGCTTTTTCTTCTTCCATCTCTTCTATCTTTTTCAAAGATTCACTAGTAAAAGCTTGCCTTTTAACATTTTCACTAGCCCAGCTCCATGCTTCCGCTATTTTAATTTCTGTAGATACGTACGTCGTTATCAAACTCCATACAATATACATGATATCCCCTTCAACTACATAATCATCTTTTACTAGCGCTTCTCTTTTCTCATTATCATTAAACTCATCATCAAAATCAACTGGCAAAATCGTCCTTTTTATAACACTTTGTGAATTCAAATTATAATAATGAATATATATAACATTTATTCTCGCATATTTCTTATTTAAAACCCCATCTAACACCACATCAAATATTTTATTATATTCCTTTGGAAATTTTTCTTTATCCATATAAAGAACAACATTTTTTATATTAGACTTTATCTTCTTACCAATAATTATCTTATCATTACTATCTTTATCATTTTTTATAAAGGATAGAATATCAGAATTAAAATTATTACAGAAGCCCAAATCACTACCAATATAAATATTTAATTCTCTATCATTATTTGGAAACAATAAAGAAACCTTATTTTGAATAAATATTCGATTATTAACAACAGAAGTAATAATATACTTTAATTCTCTTTCATATTTATATGCTTGCTCTACTCTTTTCCTCGCATCATTTACACGTAATAACGCATGGAAATTCATTACTTTAACTACATTCTTAACACTCATAGTTAATCACCATTATTAGCTAACTTAGGCAGCTCTACCTCATCACTACTACCATTATCACTATTATTCTCTGAAACTTCAGAATGATCATCTTCAATTACATAGCCAAATCTATCAATCAGAACGTCCTCACTCATAGGAGTAAACTTAGGCTGTTTTAAAAGATCAAGCATTTTTTTGCCATCTTCTAGTTTCTTTCGCAATTCGAAAGACATTGACTCTATATTAACCAACTGATAAACATCCGCTGTTTCCAAATAAGAAAGCAATTCTCTTTTTACTACTGCACCGATCTTTTTAATCATATCTTTTTGAACCGCACCACCCAAACGTGATACACTCAATCCAAAATTCAACGCTGGCTTTTGACCTTTTTTAAACATTTTTTCAGATAAAACAAGCTGACCATCAGTAATAGAAATAATATTAGTAGAAATATAATCGGTAATATCTCCACCCTTAGTCTCCACTATTGGTAAAATAGTAATTGATCCACCATCCTTATGCTGACATCCTTTTTCTAACAATCTTGAATGAGTATAGAAAATATCTGCAGGATAAGCATCTCGTCCAGTATTCTTTTCTGATAATAGTGCTATTTCCCTACATGCATCAGCATGTTTTTTTAAATCGTCTATACATACCAAAACATCCCTTCCCTCACGCATATATACTTCTGCTATTGATAAAGCAACATACGGAGTGAGCTTTATCAATGGAACTAAGTCATCATTAAATGAAGCAATTATTATCGTATAAGCATGAGCCCCTTTAGAAACCAATTTGGAATATAATCTCTTTAATTCTTTCTTGGTCTTACCTATAGCAACATATATACAAATAACATTCTTTCCCTTTTGATTAACTATTGTATCTAAACAAATTTGTGTTTTTCCAGTCTTCTTATCACCAATAATTAACTGACGTTGTCCTTTTCCTATAGGAAACATCAAATCTATTCCAGCTATACCCGTTTCCAAAGGTCTATTAACAGTACCTCTTTCCATAATTCCAATCTTCTTCGTCTCAATTGGAATAGTTATACTATTATTAATCCTTCTTCCTGTTAACTTATCAAAACCAAACGAATCAATAATCATTCCCATTGAATCTTTAGAAAAAGATGCTTGGAGAACTTCACCAGTTGTTATTACCGAATTCCCTACTGCTATAGTTCCATTAGTCTTAACAAGTGAAATAATTACTTTATTAACTTCAATTTTATCAACATATCCAACATTTTCTTCATTACCAACAAATACTTTTTCGAAGAAAAATGCATCTTCTAAACCAACAACTTCAACAATAAAATTATTAATCTTTGTTACTTTTCCAGAATGATACATATTATTTCTATTAGCAATACTATCAATTTTCTTACTAATAGCTTCACTTAAAGAATCTTGCATAACAACTTCCTAGTATTATTTACAATAAAACACAATGGATAAGTGCTGTCCCATTATCATAAATAATCCTAATTCTCCCTTTTTATTTCCATATTCTATATACTATAATCAAATACTACTCCCTTATATTCAATCTTAAATCCTTCTGTTATTTTATCAGAATATACAGTTTCTACATACTCATCAATATCATTATATGACTTACTTTTATCTCCCACCAAAACTTTAATCTTTGGATTACTCTTTATTATAAGTTCCTCTACCTTTTCAACAAATTTATTAATATTAAAGTTTTTCTTAACTAATATATTTTTTACTCTTTCCTTTTCAATATCACTTAACAATTCATTTACTATCACAAACTGTTCATTACTTTGAAATGTAGATATTTTATAAATAACATTAAATGAAAAATAACTTCTAATCTTTCTATATTCATTATACAACTGTTTACTATTATTTTCATGATTACTCTTAACCAACTTCTTTATAGCAGTTTCCACATCATAATTAAATCCATATTTAATTTTTCTATAAATCGTTTTAACGTTATCATCTTCTAAATCTGCAAAAACCGGTAATACAACTTCTTTATTATTATCTTCTATGTCTGCCGTCCTTTTTACAGTTTTAGACTTTAATTCTTCTATTTGTTCTTTTCTATTTGATATCTCACCATTTAACTCATTAATCTTTTTTTCCTTATCTTCTATCAAGAAATCAAACTCTTGTAATCTATCAACAAAAATCTTTTTTATTAACAAATTTACCCTTTTACTTATATAAAATAGTAATAAAGTAAATACCAAAAGCAGTATTACTACTACTCCAATTATTATAAATATTTCATTCATAAACTACGAAATAAAAGGATTAAAGAATAGTAGCATAAAACAAAAAGCAAAGACTAATAGAACAAATATTGAAGCCACTATTAATAACATCATCATTGAACTAACTATTTCATTTTTAACTTCAGGATTTCTTCCTACAGCTTCTGCAATCTTTGAGCCTAAAATGCCAATACCTATTCCGAATCCAGCCATAGCATATCCCAAGATAATACCTACAGCTCCCATCGTTGACGAAACTACATTTTCCATACACACACCAACCTTACTATGCTCACATTTTTATCTAATAATTAACAAAACTATTATGGCATCGGAATTGCAAATGATTTAACAATTCTATCATTAACATTTTTTCCATTATATACCGCTTCTTCAACACGTATTTCATACAAATTTGACTGTTCTAGTTTTAATCGCCCTTCAAATCCTTTTTCGCTTTTTATAGCCTCAGTATCAATAAGTACTTCATCTAACATATTACCACCAGCATATAAAACAATCTTACCAGATTCAAAAGCATAATCAGAAGTCATTTTATAATTAAAATATACATAACCATTAGAAATCTTTTCTATTTTTAATGCATACTTTGTTTTAGTTGTTCTAACATTAATAACATCTTCAATATTATCAACTAAACTCTTTTCTCCAGTATCTTCATCCTTTACCACTTCTATATACCCCAAACTAATAGAATACTCACTGTTAGTAGCTAAACCAACAATTCGATATTTTGTATCATATTTATCAAGAATTATCTTTTGAGTAGCAACTTCACCATTTATTTCCCCTGTCACTAACAAATACACAGCTTGATATTTATTCTCAGGATCAGTTACTATATATGATACATCAATAAAAGTAGGATAAGAAATAGAACCCCTAAGACTAACTCTTTTCACCAAATTAGTTTTGTTCTTTGCTTGTACAGCATTATTAGAAGACGAATTACTTACTCCTCCATTATTATTAATAATTGTTTCACCATTATTAGTAGTATTATTATTAATTACCGTATTATTATTCTGAATCACTTGATTATTAGCGTAAGATTTAATCTTATTATTACTAGCATACTGATTAAAATCGTTCACCAACTCATTATATGATTCAATTAATTTATTAGAATCAAAGTTCAAGACATCTTCTTCTTTTTCTGGAACCACATATTCATTAGTACTACCAATAATAGCTTTTAAATCAATACTTTTTTCATCTACAATTAATTTTTCATTGGCTATATCAAAAGTAAAATTACCAAAATATAAAATCATCGGATTAATAGTTTTAATATTAAGTACATCATTTAAAACAGAAGCATTTCCTTGTTTATCAATATATATCAACAAATACTTATTAGCAAATATCGATTTATCCTCATTATATATTTCATCTGCTACAATTAGATATACTCTATCTTCTAATTTATAAAAATATGGAACAGACAAATCATTTATAGTGGCGCTATCTTTTAACTTAGCAACATTACCATCTTTAAATACTTGATAATTATCGCCAAATATAGTCAAAGTATCATTAGAAGTTTCATATACTACAGAACTTTTCCCTAATTTATAAGTATCTTGATTACTAGCTAAAAAGTAATAATCGCCACTCCATTTTTTTTCTATCCTTCCACCATTCTTAGTATCTATTTGATTTGAATCATTAGCAAACAATACAGTATTACTCGTAACAGCATAAACTTCTTTTCCCTTATTACCAACCAATTTAACTGCGTAAACTAATAAACCAATAATTCCTAAAATAATAAGAGAAAAGACAACAATAAACACCTTATTCTTAAGATTTAATTTTCGCATTATCCATTCCCCCCTTCATAGTAATCGAATTCTGCACTTTCTATCAAATCTCCATCACGATAGAAATTTAATGATAAAGTATATACTGCTCCAGGAAGATAATCATCATCATTAAGTAACAATGAATAATAATATAAATCCGTAGTCGGTTCATACCTTGCAGAAAAAGTCTCATTCCTAGATAAGAAGAATCCGGTCTCCATTGAAGAAATATTATATGTAACTGAAGTTATATCATTTAAATTAAATGAATCAGCAAAAACTAAGTTCAGATGAGTTCCATCATCATCAGTCATATTCTGTAACATTACAGTTCCTAAATAAATATTTCCGCCATATCTAACTGAACGGCTCTTAGTAAGAGGAGTAAAATTTCTTCCTTTATTAGTATAATCAGCACTAGCTGTAACCACAAACTTATAAACTTCACCATAAACCAAATTATACTGTGAAACATCAAAAGTAAATCTCTTATAGGTGTTTCCTATAGAAACATTTTCAGTTGAAGCAACAACTTGATCATTGCTATCTAATAATGTAATAGTATAACTATCATTAACAATAACTTTACTAGGATCATTTACACTAACTCTAAAGAATATTGAAGAATCCGTCTTACCAGAAGAAATTCCAATATACGGCTCTTCATAACTTCCTATAGTAAACTCTCTACTATAAGAACCCAATTCAATATTAACAACTTCACCATTCTCTGTATAACTACCCATAGGAGTAATTACAATCCTATAAGTTCCTTCATACTCAATCTCATTATTAGGAGATGGAGAAGCATCAACATTAATATTCATCGTCCTAAAGAAAGCCCTACTACTAGGTATCGTAATATCAGTAGGAACAAAAGAACCACCTTGATACTTATATAACTTATAATCAATCGAATCATAACCAACCAAAGTATCTAAATTAAATGAAATAACAAGGTCTTTATTACGATAAGATGTAGCAACTAACTCGGCTTGAATATTAGTCACTCCAACCTCAGATAAGGTATAGAAATGATAATTTACTCCCATAACTTTTTGATTAACATCATACAAGTATATTTTTTCATAAGCACCAGTATCAGAATTGAAAACATAAACATAAAAATTAACATAATAATTCGTCTTAGGCTGTAAATTATTAATCTCAATTGGTGAATCAAACGCAGAAATATTCTTTGTCAAAGTCGTTAAGAAGGTAGAATTTATACCATTACTATCAGTCTCATACAAATCAATATATACTAGATTTTCTCTTATATTACTATATTCCGTACTATATAGATGAGCATTAAGCTTTACGCTGGTTAAAAATGAAGTGACATCAATTTTATTATTTTTATGTAAAGAAATACCTGGAATAATATAATCAAATTGCATAACGTTATTAGATGAAGCTAAATTTTCCGTTCTTATCTCCTTTAACAAAACATTATTGTTATCATAAACAACACCAGTTTGATCCATCTTAAAACTAACTGTATGATTTACACCCTTCATAGTTCTAATTTGCATCGATTCATTAGTAAAATCAGTATTAACAGTCATTAAATTACCATATATAGAACTAGATTGTACCAACTTAGAAGATGAAGAAACATTAAAATAATTACCATATGTATCATAAGTACCTTTTTGAATAGCTTTATACTCACTAGGAACATCAAAACCAGTATTTCCACTATCATAATACGCCTTAACCTCAATTTTTACCGGAGTAGAAATATATTCTGAAATATCCATATAGTTTAAAACTATGCTTCCAGATGATATATCTTGTTTCTCAAACTTTTTCACACCCAATTGTTGTAATTTTACAGGGTCAGTCGGAGTTATAATTACATCAGCAGCAGCTATTCTCGCTACCACTGACGCATTTTCAGAATAATTATCAACTGATATAATCACCTTATTAACATCATTACTCAAGCTATAACGAAGCCCTAAATTATTTCTAAAGCCATAGAAATACTGACTAGTCAAAGCCACATATCCAGGCTCAGCACTCTTCTGTAGTTGTTCTTTTTTACGAATAGTCAATATATTAGAAGAACTAAGACCTGTAAAGGTTACTGCCTGAAAATCTTCATTATACGAAATATCAGCTGATGACAAAGGATTAACATCCGCATTTTTAAACCCGTACAACTTACCATCATATATAGCATGATCAATATCTTTATACTTATACTTCCAAGTAAAAGTTGAAGCATCACTTACTGATGGATATAAAACAAAACTACTAACTTGTTTTAAAGGACTAAGCGTTTCGCTTTTCAAGACCACCGTCGAATCAATAGATGTAGGATAAACCGTTTCAGCAGTACCATCTTTATCCATATCCAAATAAGCTTCATATGAGAAATAATAATCATTACCTCTTCTTAGCATATCACTATCCAACGTATTAGCATCTGTTCCGTCTCCAACCATATAAACAGAAGGTTTTAAATTACCAGAAGCATCAAAATTAATACTTCTATCTAACCCCGGAACCATTTCATATTCATCAGTCGCAGGATTATAACGCCATACATGATAAACAACATATTTCCCTGTTTTACTAGAATTATCATAATCTGCTATAACATTATAACCAACAAGAGTATTAGGAAGCAACTCATCATTATACTCTATATTAAAACTATCAGCATTTCTATTATAAATACTATTTACAACCATCTGTGCCTCATTAGGATCTGGTAAACTAGGAATATAATTATTAACTTGGAAATGGAACACATTATTTGTAATAGGTATTATATTAGAATCATATCCTGTATAATCGTAAGATCCATCTATTACTAAAGTATAAGTTTTTTGTTTAAAATCTGAGTTTTCCTTATTAAAGAATTTAGCATCTATAACTGCAGAAGCATCATAAAACATTGATTTTAATACGCTTGTATACTCATCATCGTCAGTATCTATAGTCTTCTTATAGGTTTCAACTCTACCTTCAGTAGTTGATCCTTGATATAAAGTAAATGTAAGTGAAGATAACGTACTAGCTTCAAAGCTTGCATCTTCCTCATCATTAGCCAAAGAGAAACTCAAAGAGAAAACATCATCATAAGAACCATTATCACCAAATACTGCTGTTAAAGACTTAGGAGATTTTGTTTGTACCTTAACACTTCCAATATATGTTTCCGTAGCAGTTGGATTACCGTCTTGTAGATTTATACTGGCATAAACATCAAATGTATACGTTTCATTAGCCCTTAGATAATTTACATTTATCGGAATCGCATTTCTATCCGTAGAAGCTGTTATAGAACGAGTTTCATAAGCATCTACAGAGTTTTTATAAACTATTCTATATGTATCACTCATTATTGTATTAGAAGGATCATCAACAATTATAGTTCCATTTATTTGCTCCCAAGTAACAGACGATTCTTCCCAACGAACACTAGGGAATGTAACTCCATCAATTTGCATTGTTGTTCCCAAATCAAATGAATATTCAATATCTTTTTCATTATCATTAAATAAAACAATTAGTTTATAAGTATAAGCTACTCCATGATGTATATTTATATCATCTACAGCAACATCTGCTTCAACCAAAGTATCTTTTTCAACCACAACTATTGGCTTTTCATTAGTAATATTTTGCCTTACATCATAGACTTCATATCTATAGCCCTTAATACCATAATCGCTATCTTTTACCCCTTTAACACTAAGTTCAAAGGCAGAACGGCTTTTACTTACAGCATATTCCAAATCTCCAACTGTTGGTGCAACCTTTAAAGTTGAAATATTCTCCTTCTGAGAAAAGCCATCATTTACAATAATTCCCGATGATAGAATATCATAAAGTTTAACCATATAAGTCGTATTACTATCTAAGTTAGCAAATTGAACCCTGTTAGTATTATTTACAGAAAAATCAACGCCTTGATAATCAATAAGCTTACCATCGCTATCAAATATACCTAAAGTTGCCATCGAAACATTTGAATAACTTTCGCGATTTACATCTATAACTATAGAAGTCGCAGTTGCATACGCCTTTTCAAAATAAACCCCCAATGATTCTGTTCTAAATATTTTAGATATAAAAGTCTTATCATACTCTACATCATCAACTTTATAAGGAGCTTTGGCCGTTAAAGTATATTCCGTGTCTGGTTTTAAATCCGGATAAGAAACATACCCAAATAAATCTCCCGCTTCTATCGAAGATTCATATACAACCTTAGAAGTCGCATTCTCTATAATTCTAATCTGTGTAGGTCCAGAGATTAATGAATCATCGTCTTGAATTTCAAAAGAAGCATCAAGAGATAAAGCATCGATAGACAATTTAGTAACCTTATAAACAGGTTCTTTAGATTCCTTATCTTCACTTTCTACTTCCTCTACACTATTATCAGTTATACTACCATCACTATTTATAACCCCGCCAGGATTATTTTCAGTATTTTCAGATCCATTCCCGCTTACATTATTAGTAGTTGTAGTACTACTATTACTATCATCTATTTGCTCATCATCTTTACTTAGTATTTCTTTACTGTTAGGTTCTTCAATAATAGCTTTTTCAACCTCTTTTTTCTCTTCCACCAATACGTCTATATTTCCATCATGATTGATAACAAGATTAGATAAAGAAATATATTTTACTCCAGATTTACTAATGCTTTCTTCTTTTAGATTAATTGTAATATCCCCAACAACCACGTTAGCATTTTCTGTAATAGTTTGATAATAATTAGCATCATTATATAGTTTTATAATTGAACCATCTACATATTCTATATAAACATAAGAACCAAAATCAACCACTTCATCACTAGCTAAAGTAGCCCTAACACTTTCTCCTGCTATCAAGAATTTATTATCAGTTATTCGAAGTAATAATGGTTCAAAAGTTATATCTCCATTATCAATAGTTTTAATACTATACTTTTTATCATTATAACTAATAGTAGAATTCTTAAAAATATTATAATAAAAAATAATAGGCATATCGATAGAATTCAAATTAATACCAACCGTGTTTTTTAATACCAATAAAGATTTATCTTGAAAATGCATTACAGTAGAATTATCAACTTTAACCTTCTTATCATTTGAAACAAAACTAACCATATCATCATATTTTTTATAATTATAAACATCTCCACTATTAAACGTAATAACTTCAGATTTAGTCGCCTTACTATTCAACACTAAAGCATAACCGTCAAAAGAAAACTGTCCTGATTCTGCATTTATATTTCTTCTGACTACATTTACACCATAAAAAATACTACTTATAACAACAATAAGAAATAAAAAATAAATAAATCTAGTCTTCTTCATCTTATTTTCCATCTTTCCTACAGTACTCCATACTATTATAAGTATATCATACTTTTACTCATTTTAAAAAAAATATTACAAAAGTACAAAAATAAAATGCAACTCTACGATAAGTTTATTGTTATTTAAAAAAGATAATGCTATTCTCATTATAGGTGATATAAATGAATTATGATAATAAAAAACTAA
>CAMZBG010000019.1 GCA_947304495.1 uncultured Clostridia bacterium
TGGAAATTCGTGAATTATTAACTGAATATGGTTACGATGGAGATAATACTCCAATCATCAGAGGTTCTGCTCTTAAAGCTCTTGAAGGAGATCCTGAATGGACAGCTAAAATTGATGAATTAATGGATGCTGTAGATACTTGGATTCCAACTCCAGAAAGAGATAACGACAAACCATTCTTAATGTCAATCGAAGACGTATTTACTATTACAGGACGTGGAACTGTTGTTACAGGTCGTGTTGAAAGAGGTAAATTACAACTTAATGATGAAGTTGAAATCGTTGGATTAAAAGACACTAAGAAAACAGTTGTAACTGGTATTGAAATGTTCAGAAAACAACTTGATTATGCTGAAGCTGGAGATAACGCTGGTGTTCTACTTCGTGGTATTAACCGTGAAGAAGTTGAAAGAGGACAAGTTCTTGCAAAACCAGGAAGCGTTCATCCACATAAGAAATTCAAAGCACAAGTTTATGTACTTTCTAAAGAAGAAGGTGGAAGACATACTCCATTCTTTACAAACTACAGACCTCAATTCTACTTCAGAACTACTGATGTTACTGGTGTAATTACATTACCTGAAGGAACTGAAATGGTTATGCCTGGAGATAATGTAACAATGACAGTTGAATTAATAGCACCAATTGCTGTTGAAAATGGTACTAAGTTCTCTATCCGTGAAGGTGGAAGAACTGTAGGTGCTGGTTCAGTATCTGAAATTATTGAATAATGAATAAAAAAGCGAGCAATCGCTTTTTTTATTTGTTATTAATTTACATATTTTTATTTAGGTGATATAATGATAATAGAAGAATAGGAGTTTAAGTGTGATATTATGGAAAAAGTAATTGTTAGATTAGAAAATTTTAGTAAAAGTTTTGGTAAAAAGGAAGTTATAAGCAATATAAACTTGGATGTTTATGAGAATGAGTTTATAACTTTTTTAGGTTCATCAGGTTGTGGAAAAACGACTATTTTGAGGTCTATATCTGGTTTGGATAATCCAACAAGCGGAAAAGTATATATTGATTCAGTTGATGTTACTAATTTGGAGGCACCTCAAAGACAAGTTAATACAATATTCCAAAATTATGCTTTATTTCCATTGATGACAGTTTATGATAATATTGCATTTGGACTTAAAATGAAAAAGGTTGATAAGAAACAAATAGATAAGCGAGTGCATGAAATGCTAGATCTTGTTCATTTAGAAGGATATGAAAATAGATATCCTAGAGAATTATCAGGTGGTGAACAGCAAAGAGTATCTTTAGCTAGAGGACTTATCAATAAACCAAAAGTTTTACTTTTAGATGAGCCTATTTCAGCATTAGATTTGAAACTTAGAAAAGAAATGCAAATAGAACTTAAAAGATTACAAAGAAAATTAAAAATAACTTTTATATATGTTACTCATGATCAAGATGAAGCATTATCAATGAGTGATAGAATTGCTATTATTAAGAATGGAAGAATAGAACAAATAGGTAAACCTTGGGAACTATATGATACACCAAAAACTTTGTATGTTGCTTCGTTTATTGGAGATGCTAATATATTTGATTCTAAGGTAGTTAAAGTAGATGAAAAGAAAAATTTAGTATATTTAAATAATAATGTAGTTGGGTATATAGATGGCCGTAGTTATAAAATAAAAGATAAAGTAAAATTTGTAATTAGACCTGAAAATATTAAAATATCACGTACTCGTAAAAAAGAAAATGGTACAGTTGGAATTATTGATGAACTAATATATGATGGATCTAATACTAATCTTATTGTCGATGTAGAAAATAAACCTATTAAGGTCTTGATTTTTGGTAATGATGTCAGATATGAATTAGGACAAAAACTATACTTATATTGGGATATTGAAGATGTAGTTATCTTTGGTGATAATAATGAAAAATAAGATATATAAATGGCTATTTACAATACCGGTAATTATCTATAGTATAGTTTTGATATTATTACCACTGGTATATATATTTATCATTAGTTTTTATAAGAGTGATTCTTATGGAGGAATGATACATATATTTACTTTAAACAATTATATTCAATTATTTAATGTTGTCTATTTAAAAATATTTACACAGTCAATTATTATTGCATTAGTAGTAACTTTTATATGCGTTTTAGTATCTTATCCGTTTGTCTTAGCTGTTAGTCATAAGAATAAGATATTACAAAAGAAATTGATTACTTTAGTTATGATACCATTTCTTACTAACTCTTTAATTAGAATGTATGGTTGGATAGTATTACTTAGAAAATCAGGAGTTATAAATACTTTGTTATTAAACCAAGGATTTATTAGTAATCCACTTAAACTTATGTATAACAATTTTGGAATAATTGTTGGTATGGTATATACGCTTATTCCTTTTATGATACTTCCACTTTATAGTTCTGTATCAGCAATAGATTCTAGAATATTAGAAGCTTCTTATGATTTGGGAGCTAATAAATGGAAAACTTTTTGGGAGATAATTATTCCGCAAACAAAGCCGGCATTATTTAATGGATCACTTATGGTCTTTACACCAGCACTTGGATATTTCTTTATTGTCGATGTTTTAGGTGGCGGAAAGATTATGATTTTAGGTAATTTGATTAAAAATCAATTTTTAACCGCAAGAAATTGGCCTTTTGGTGCCGCTATTTCAGTATTTGTATTAATAATTACATTTGCTATTATTGGGGTATATAGAAAAAGTGGCGGTAAATTAGAGGACTTGGGGTGATACGATGAAAAACAATAGATTTATAGATAATTTGTGTCTAATATTGGTGTTTATTTTCTTGTTTTTGCCAATTGTTATTTTAATTGTATTTTCATTTAATACTTCGAGACTTAATATTGTTTTTGAGGACTTTACTTTAAATTGGTATAAGGAATTAATGCATAATAAAGTTTTATTAGGAGCTTTAGGTAATACATTACTAGTTGCTATTACTAGCACATTGGTATCAACTATAATTGGTACTATTTCAGCTTATGGGCTTAAAAAATATAACTTTTTTGGTAAAAAATTAGTAAATGAATTATTATATATTCCAGTAATAATACCTGAGATAGTGTTAGGAATATCACTTTTATGTATTTATTCATTTATGAAATTAGAATTAGGAATGTTTAGTTTAATTCTTTCACATATTGCGTTTTCAATACCATTTGTTATCATAAATGTCAATAGTGCAATTGAAGCAATGAATCCACATATCGAAGAAGCGGCAGCTGATCTTGGGGCTAGTAAATTAAAAACATTTTCAAGAGTAGTTTTACCTAGTTTAATGCCTGGAATTATGTCTGGGGCTGGACTTGCGTTTACACTTTCTTTAGATGATGTTGTTATCAGTTATTTTACGGCTGGCCCAGATAGTAATACATTACCGCTTCAGATATTTTCAATGATTAAATCGGGAGTTACACCAGATGTAAATGCACTAATTACAGTAATGTTATTGATGATATTTATCGGTTTATTTATATCAATGAGTTTTAGTCTAAGAGCACTAAAGAAAGAAGGTGCTAGATGAGAAAAAAACTAATTGTTTTAATGATAATTATTTTATTATGTACAGGTTGTAGGGAAGATAAAAAGATAAGAGAATTAAATGTAATGAATTGGTCTAGTTATATTCCTAGTAGCGTTATAAGTGATTTTGAAAAAGAAACAGGAATAAAGGTCAATTATATGACTTATTCATCTAATGAAGAATTATTAGCTAAGATATCGGTAGCAAAACCAGGAACTTACGATTTGATATTTCCTAGTGATTACATGGTAGAAATTATGACTAATAGGGGTCTAATTCAAGAAATTGATAAAAGTAGGATAAAAAATATTCATAATTTAGATTCAGAATATATGAATATGGACTATGATAAAGGTAATAAATATACATTACCATTTATTGCTACTTCAACAGTAATATCTGTCAATAGAGACTATATAACAGATGAAATAAAAAGTTATAATGATTTATTAAATCCAGATTATAAAGATGAGATAGTTTTGATTGATGATCAGCGAATAATTATTGGAATGGCACTATTAGCTAATGGATTTGATATGAATTCAACTAATGAAGTAGAACTTAGAATAGCTAAAAATTGGTTATTGAAATTGAAAGATAATATAAAGGCTTACGATAGTGATAGTCCTAAGAATTTCTTGATATCAAAAGAAGCTACATTAGCAGTTATATGGAATGCCGAAGGGGCTCTTGCTAATATGGAAAATAGTAGTATCGAGAATCTTGTTCCAGTTGAAGGAGTGGCACTTAGTACTGATAATTTTGCTATTCCAAAAGGGGCAAAAAATGAAAGTGAATTATATGAATTTATCGATTACATATTAAGACCTGAGGTTATGACAGCAATTATTGAATCTTATCCATATAAGAGTATTAACATTGCTTCATATGATTATTTGGGAAATGACTATATTAATAACAATGCTGCTAACTTTGGTAGAGAAGTTGTAGAAACAGGCCATTTTGTTAAAAATATTGGGGAATATGTATCAATGTATGACAAAGTGTGGGCTGAAATAAAATGAAAATGGATGGTGGTATTATGAGTGAAGTAAAAAAATATTTTAAGGAATTAAATAAATTTGATATTTGTTTACTTAGTGCAGCTGTTATTCTAATATTAGGTGTAGGCGCAATTCTTAAATGTAATTTTTTAACAATTATATGTGCATTTATTGGATTCTTTTCGGCATTTAATCAAGGAAAAGGAAAAGTTATTGGGCAAATAATAGGATTAGCTGTATGTGTGTTATATTCAATTGTATCTTATCAGAATAAATATTATGGAGAAGTAATAATTTATATAGTTATAATTCTTCCTTTGTATTCGATTGGAATATACACTTGGATGAAGAATAAAAATAAGGAGAGTTCTAGAGTAAATCAAAGCGATATATCAAAAAAAGAATGGTTGATTATTGCACTATTAAGTATGCTATTATACTATTTGTTATATTTGCTATTAAAATACTTTGATACAAGTAGTCTATATATATCAACACTATCAATGGTAATTAATTTAATTGCGACATATTTATTGGTTAGAAGAAGCAGATATAGTTTTCTATTTTATATAGTTAATGCTGTTATATTATTTACTTTATGGATTATACCAGTTATTGATGGCGATATAATGCAAATACCACTTGTTTTTGATGCATTATTGTTATTTGCAAATGATATTTATGCACTTAAAAATTGGATTAAGAATAAATAAAAGGATTTCTTATTAAGAAATTCTTTTATTTTTGAAATAACAATTGATAATTGTTTTTTATTGTGGTAAAATTTAATTATAAAATAGCCCGATTGGCTTTGTGTCTAGGGTAGGAAGGAGAGATATTTTAATGCCAAAAAGAGACTACATTACGACATTGGACTACACAAAAGAAGAACTTTTAGATATCATTAATTTAAGTATTCTTATTAAAAAGAATATTAAAGCAGGATATCCACTGAATGTTTTGTATCATAAAACATTAGGAATGATTTTTGAACAAGCATCAACAAGAACAAGAGTATCTTTTGAAACAGCGATGACACAACTAGGTGGCCATGCTCAGTATTTAGCTCCAGGTCAAATACAACTTGGAAAACACGAGAGTATGAAAGATACATCAATTGTGTTGTCTAGACTTACAGATGTAATAATGGCACGTGTACAACAACATAATACTGTCGTTGAATTAGCTAAATATTCAACTGTACCAGTACTTAATGGTATGAGTGATTGGAATCATCCAACACAAGAAATGGGTGATATTATCACTATATTTGAACACATGCCAGAAGGTAAGACCATCGAAGATTTGAAAGTTGTTTTTGTTGGTGATTGTACACAAGTATGTGCATCACTAATGATGATGATTACTAAAATGGGCGGACATTTTGTACATTATGGTCCAAAAGATTTTCAACTTCGTGGTGAATACTTAGATATTGCAAAAGAAAATTGTCGTGTCAGTGGTGGAAGTTACTTAATTACTGATAATCCAGAAGAAGCTTTAAAAGATGCCGATATTATCTATACGGATGTATGGTATGGATTATACGAGGCAGAACTTCCAAAGGAAGAAAGAATGAAGATTTTCTATCCTAAGTATCAGGTAAACAGAGAAATGATCAACAAGTGTGCACCAAATGTTAAATTTATGCATTGCTTACCAGCAACTCGTGGTGAAGAAGTTACTGATGAGATTATGGATGATCCAGAAGTATCTATTTGCTTTGATGAAGCAGAAAATCGTCTTACAGCCATGAGAGGACTACTTGTATATTTGATGGGCAAGAAGGATGAAACTATCGAGATATGTAATAAAAATTTAGGAAGGTAAAAAATGAAAACAAAGAAAAAATTTAGATTATTTGATGCCATATTAGCTACAGTATGTATTACTTTGGTTGCAGAATCAGTAATGCCTACAGCTGCTATTGGTAACTCACAATATTTCTGGTGGATATTCTTAATTATCGGGTTCTGCTTACCTTATGGTATGATTTCAGCTGAACTTGGTACAGCATATCCAAGCGAGGGGGGAATGTATGATTGGGTTGAAAGAGCATTTGGTTCTAAATGGGCTTCAAGAGTTGCATGGAATTATTGGATAAATTTCCCATTGTGGATAGCATCAC
Organism: uncultured Clostridia bacterium; assembly: GCA_947304495.1. The sequence continues at coordinate 6,677 of CAMZBG010000019.1, forward strand.
TTGCAGTTGCCATTACAGATGTCATAGCTGGAATATTTGATATTGAATTATCATTGTTTTGGCTATTAGTTATACAACTAGGATATACTTGGTTAGTTAGTTTACTAGGAACACAAAGAATTGGTGAAAGTAAATGGATTGTTAATATTGGAACATTCTTTAAAATACTTTTCATGGTAGGACTTGGATTCTTAGGAATTTATGTTTATGTTAAGACTGGAGAAAGTGCTAATCCAATTGAAAGCTTTGCAGATTTACTTCCAAGTATGGATTTAGTTGGTTTATCTTTCTTATCAATTATTATATTTAACTTCTTAGGATTTGAAGTTATTGCTACATTTACTGATGATATGAAAAATCCTAAAAGAGAAATACCAAAAGCTTTAATTATGGGTGGTGCATTAATGGCATTATTCTATGTACTTCCAGCAACTGGTATCAATATTGCTATGAGTATGGAAGATGCTGAAGCTAGTGGTATTACAGAGAGCTTTATGATTTTACTTACTAAACTTGGTATGGATGCAAATTTAGTAAGAATTATAGTTATTATCGTAGGACTTATGTTTATTTATACGATGATTGCTAATATTGTATCTTGGTCATTTGGAGTTAACTCTGTTGCTAAATATAGTGCAGATGATAAAGGATTACCAGTAATATTTGGTAAAATTAATAAAGAAGGTGTTCCTTATATGGCATCTATCCTTAATGGAGCTACTGCATCTGTAGTTATTATTGTCGGAGTAATCTTAGATAGATATACAAATGTAAGTAATCTATTCTGGACATTCTTGTCATTAAGTTTGGTTACACTTCTTGTAAGTTATATCCCAATGTTCTTAGCTTTCTTAAAATTAAGAAAAGTAGATGGAGATGCAAAGAGACCATATAAAGTACCTGGTGGTAACGGATTAATAAAAGTATTTGCTTTAGTACCATTTGTATTATTAATATTAGGTATAGTATTTACAATGTTTGGTGACTTTAGTATGGAATACATAAGTGATAATCTACCACTTATCGTTGGTGTTATTATATCATTTATAATTGAAGAAATAGTCGTATCTGATGTAACACCTAATTAATAATAATATTCAAAAGAATATGGAGAGGTAATATGAAAAGATTAAAAAGTACTCCTAGAAGAGATGGATTCAGAATGCCTGGTGAATTTGAAAAGCATGCAGGAACATACATAATTTGGCCACAACGACCTGACAACTGGAGAAATGGTGGAAAACCAGCTCAAAAAGTATTTGCTGAAGTAGCAAATGTAATTGCAAAATATGAACCAGTAACTATTTTGGTTAATCAAGATCAGTATGTAAATGCTAGAAATATGCTAGGACCTAAAGTTAGGGTAGTTGAGATGAGCAACAACGATTCTTGGGTAAGAGATAGTGGACCATCTTTTGTAGTTAACGATAAGGGTACCGTTCGTGGTATCGATTGGGGCTTTAATGCTTATGGTGGCCTTGTTGAAGGTATATATTATCCATGGGATTTTGATGATTTGTTAGGCGGTAAGATATGTGAACTTGAAAGTGTCGATGCATACGATGCCGGTGACTTTATATTAGAGGGTGGATCAATTCATGTAGATGGACAAGGAACAGCTATGGTTACTGAAGAATGTTTGCTTGCTCCAGATCGAAATCCTTCAATGACTAAAGAACAAATCGAGAAAAAATTAAGAGACTATTTGAATATTGAAAAAGTACTATGGATTCCTAGAGGAGTTTATGGTGATGTTGATACGAATGGTCATGTTGATAATATGTGTAATTTTGTTAAGCCAGGCGAAGTTGTCCTTGCTTGGACTGAAAATACCAAAGATCCACAATATGAAAGAAGCATTGAAGCATATAATTATTTGAGTAATGAAAAAGATGCTAAAGGTAGAAAATTAAAAATACATAAATTATGTTGTCCTTCACCTATAGTTATTACAAAAGAAGAAAGTGGTGGAGTAGACGTTGTTGAAGGTACTTTGCCAAGAAAAGAAGGCGACAGGATGGCAGGATCTTATGTAAACTATTATACTGGAAATGGTTTTATTGCTTTACCAGTGTTTGGTGATCCAAATGATAAGAAAGCAGTTAGATTATTAAGAAAACTATATCCAGGTAGAAAGATAGAAACAATATCTGCTAGAGAAATCTTATTAGGCGGTGGAAATATTCACTGTATTACTCAACAAGTACCTAAAGGTAATGGAAAATAAAGATTGTGTAGTAACACAATCTTTTTTGTTGAGAAGAAAATATTAATATGATATACTTATAATGAAAGTGTGTGATATGATGATACAATATTTAATTTATATTGCTAATGGATTAATATTATCAGGATTTATAGGTTATTTTTTCTTAGTTGTTTTTAGCAATAAGAAAATTACTAATAGCAATGGATTTAATGTAACAAAGGATATTCTAAATGAGTATGATAGTATTAACATTATCGAAAATAAAAGTTATTTTACGGTATATAATATTAAAAGAAAAGTTATTAAAATAGCTAGTAAGTGTTATTATGGAAATACCCTTAGTGATGTAGCTATTCCATTAATTGAGGCTGGAACTTCAATAATACATGATAAAAAGAATAAATTTATCAATGTATGTAGTAATATTTTACCAAATTTAAAATTATTATATATATTACCAATGTTAGCAGTTATTTTAAATACTAATAGTTATGGTACTACAGATGCTAAAATCGGTATTATTATACTTATTGTTCTATGTTTTATATCTTATATGGTTATAGGTATTAAGACTGAAATATATAATTGGTTAGGTAAAAAAATAAGTAAATCAGATGTAAGTAAAGAGAACGTTCCTAAGGTAATTAATTTTGTCAATAAAGTTATTTTAATGGATAAATTTATATTTCTTGGTGAAGCAGTAATGATTATTAGATTTGTGGCTATGTTGCTTAATAATTAAGGTTATAAAAATAAATATACCTTTATATAATAGTGTAAAATTTGATCTTTTGATAACAATATGATGATGGAGTTATTATTTATAACAGAAATAATGAACAGATGGAATTATTTGGTAATGTTAAGATATTTAATAATGAATAGTTATATAGTATTAAAATAGACATATAATTTATCAGGTGATGATATGAAAAAAATATGTCTATTTTTTATTATGTTAATTATACCAATTTCTGTTTATGGAGAAGATTTAAATTTAGCTGAGAACGCTAAAAGTGCTATTTTAATTGAAGTGTCAACAGGAGAAATCTTATATCAGAAAAATGCCAATGAGCGATTAGCACCAGCGTCGATGACTAAGATTATGTCTTTAATACTGATAATGGAAAATATTGAAAATGGAAATCTTAAATGGAATGATATGGTAGTTGTTTCTAAGAATGCTGCTTCGATGGGTGGCTCTCAAATCTTTTTAGAGCAAAATGAGATTATGAGTGTTGAGGACTTAGTTAAGGGAATATGCGTTGCTAGTGGTAATGATGCCACAGTAGCCTTAGCAGAAAAAATTGCTGGAACAGAAAAAGCTTTTGTAAAATTAATGAATGATAAAGCTAAAATGTTGGGATTAAGAAATACTAATTTTGTTAATTCTACAGGATTAGATGCTGAAGGGCATTATTCAAGTGCTTATGATATGGCAATGATGGCTAAAGAATTAGTACGACATCAAAAAATATTAGAGTTTTCTAGTATATATGAAGATTATTTAAGAAAGAATACAGCTAATAGTTTTTGGTTAGTGAATACTAATAAATTAGTTAAGTTTTATTCATATGTCGATGGACTTAAAACAGGATATACATCTGATGCTGGATATTGTCTAACAGCTACCGGTAAGAAAAAAGATATGCGCTTAGTAAGTGTTGTTATGGGTGAAGAGAGTAGTGAGATGCGTAGTTCGGATACAATGGCTATGTTAGACTATGGATTTAATATGTATAGTATTGAAAAAGTAATTGAAAAAGAAAAAGCAATTGGCAGTGTCGATGTTAATTTAGGAGAAAAAGAACATACAGATATAGTTTCAAAGAAAGATATTACGGTATTAAATAATACTCAGATGAACAAAAAGGAAATAAAATATGATATTAAAACAAATAAGATTATAGCACCAGTTAAAGCTGGAGATATAGTAGGTAAAATAGTGGTGTATACGAATGGTAAATATAGTTATGATGTTGAATTAACAGTATTAAATGATATTAAAAAAGTTAATATATTTGTTTTAATGCTAAGAAATTTAAAAGATGTATTTAGTATAAATATATAAAAAATCAGGATAACCTGATTTTTATTTATTTACTTTAATGCTTTCATAAAATAGTGGCAATATAATATAATTTCTTGCCTGTAAATATTCTATGGCTCTTGGTAAAATAGCTAATGTTTGATAACTATAATCGTGAAATAGTACTACTTCAATATTTTCATTGATAGAGCCAGTAAAATTATTCCAAGCAATATCTGAATTGGCTACATATCCGCCATCACCATCTTGAGCTGTCCAATCAACCCAACCATAATTACGTTTTTTTAATTCTTCCATAATCTTATTGACATTACTACCACTTAGAGCTCTAGCAGTAGCTGATCCTCCAGGAAATCTAACAATATTAGTTGTGATACCAGTTCTTTCTTTAATTAAATTTTCTTGTGTTTTTACTTGATTTATAAAGGAATCAGCATTTGTATAAAGCCCATTAAATATAGCATGAGAATATGTATGATTAGCTATTGTATGTCCATTATCAACAATTTTCTTATATGTTTCTTTGCAGGAATAGCTTTTGTTATCATAGCATGTATCTTTATCTAAACCAATAGTAAAGAAAGTTGCTTTTACTTTATATTTTTTTAAAATTGCTAAATATTCATCTGTTAGATGATATGGACCATCATCAAATGTTAAATAGGCAATTTTGTAGTTCGTTTCATTTTTAGTTATTTTATTTTCTAGTTTCTTAGCTAATTCAAATACATTACTTTTTTTATTAGCAATATTTGCTTCTAGATGTTTTAAATCTTCTATTTCTTTTGATAAATTATTATTAATATTGGCTGCTTCATTAGTGTTCTTTTTAACTTCTTCAGCAGCAATAGTTAGCTCTTTATTTTTCTCGATTTCTTTTTTTATAAGAAAATAATTATTGATGGTAAGTAGTGACATAGCAATAAGACTAATAGTTATCAAAGTTATGATGATAAAGCTTTTTTTAGCTTTTCTTCGTTTTCTTGCCAAATTTCTAGTTCTTCCCATGAATTTTTCTTTTCATCCTTTGTTTTATTGATTTCATTTTGATATTCTTGATTTCTTTTGTTTAGTATTTTGTTATTTCGTTTTAAATTAAGAATATAAGTTTCTAATTTTTTGTTGTCATATTTAGTCTTTTCTAGTTTAAAACATGAATATATGAAAATACTAAAGAAAAGAACTACGATAACTATTACTGCTTTTTTCACTACAATCATCTCATATATTATGATAACTCATAATAATAATTTTATCAATATTTTTAAGATGAAAAAAATAGCATTTTAGCTATTTGAATAAATGATTAATGATCTAAATCTTTAGTAAAGATACCAATCTGAATTAAACCTGCTAGCATGACTAAAACATAGACAATTCTAGTCAATAGTGAACCATCTCCAAGTAGGTATTCAACTAAATTAAAATTTAATAATCCTACTAAACCCCAGTTTATGCATCCTACTATTCCTAATGCTAAGGCACTCTTATATAATGTATTCATATCTATCCTCCTTGATAATTATATTTTTACCAAAAATTATATAATTATTCATCATATTAAGAAAAATTAAGCCATATAATTTACCATAAGATAAAAAATGGGGTGAAGCGTGAAAAAAATATTTTTAAGTTTATTTTTAATTGGTTTATTTTTGACAGGATGTGCTAAACATAATGAAAAGGAAGTGTTAAAAGAATTTCAGACAAAAGTAAATGATACTAATTCATACTATTTATCTGGTGAAATGGAATTAGTGAATAATGAAGATGTATATAATTATAAGATAAGTGTATCATATAAAAAAGAAGACTATTATAAGATTGAATTAGTAAATGTAATAAATGATCATAAACAGATTATTTTGAGAAATGATGAAGGAGTATATATTGTAACACCATCACTTAATAAGAGTTTTAAATTTCAGAGTGATTGGCCATATAATAATTCTCAAGTATATCTTTTAGCAAGTTTATTAGATGATATTCTCAATGATGAAAAGAGAACATTTGAGGATAGTAAGGAAGGTTATATCTTTACTTCAATGGTAAACTATCCAAATAATGAGAAATTAGTTAAACAAAAAATATATTTTGGTAAAGATTATTTGCCAACAAAAGTTGAAGTATTAGATGCTGATGGTAAAGCTCAGATTACAATGAAGTTTGATAAAATTGATTTAAAGACGGAATTTAATGATACTTATTTTGATTTAAATGCTATTTTAGATACAAATACGGTAACAGAAAATAAAAAAGAAGATGAAAAGAAAAATGATAATACTGAATCACAAGAACCAAATAGTGAAGAAAAGAATGATATAAAAACAAAGGAAACAGCAACAATTGATGATATAATTTATCCAATGTATTTACCTGTCAATACGTATTTGACAGGTCAAGAAAAGGTGAATACTGATGAAGGTGAACGATTAATATTGACTTTTACTGGAGATAAATCGTTTGTTTTGATGGAACAAGTAGCAGAATATAGTAATACACCTGAGATAATTCCAACATATGGCGATGTTGAATTGATTGGTTCATCATTGGCAGTAATCAATGATAATTCAGCTAATTGGTTCGATAATGGAATAGAATACTATCTTGTAAGTGATGTTCTTAGTACAGATGAAATGTTACAAGTAGTTAGATCGATTAGTGTCCTTCCAGTAAGTAAATAATTCAAGGTATTAACCTTGAATTTTTCTGTTAATAATATTTGTGATTTTGGCTATTATATGATACAATTATTTATAGAGTAGAAAAGTTGGTTGGTAATATGAATAATAGAGATGATAATCAAGTAAGATTTGATAAGTTATATGAACTATTGGGTGATGAAGTAAATAGCGTCTTTGAAGATAAAACTGATAATAAAGATATATTTACTGATAATAATACTCAAGTATTTTCTTCAACCAATGAAGAAGATAAAAATGAACCAACCAATAATGCATTATTTAATAGTGGCGTGTTGCCTCAAAGAATTCTAAATGAAACCAATACTGAAACGGTTCATGATGAATTAGCCAACGAAGTTACAGAATTAGAAAAAAGAATAAGTGGCAATAGTGAAGAGAATAGGGTACAAGTACCTCATGAAGTATCGATAAAGGAAGAAAAATTATTCGTAGAAGAAAAACCAATACCAAGTGATACTTATTCTAAGAGTGATGTATTTAGAAATAAGAATATAATCTTAAAAGATGATTTTGATGACGGTTTAGACGCTGAAGAAATACGTAGCTTAAGGGATTTATTAGCTAATAAAAAGTTTTTAAAGTATACTTTAATTTTAGCATTTATTTTTGTATGTATAGTAGTTGGAAAGGCATTTTATTTTGGCGATAAATTAGATGAATATGAAGACTATTATACGGTAATTGAAAAGAAAGAAGAAGAAGTAGCTAAGATATATGAAGGTAGTAAAATAGATAACGAAGTGTTAAAGAAAGTGGCTGCTAATGAACTTATTACATGTATCAATTCAAAAGTTGATATGGATAATTTATCTAATGAGATAAAAGGTGTAATAAACGAAATAAATGGTTATTATAATCAATCAAATAATTATTTTGCCTTTTTATATAAAGATATATATACAGGATTTACGGTTAGTTATAATGCTAATCAAAATATATTTACAGCTAGTACAATCAAAGGACCTACAGATATTTATATATATGAGATGGCCAGTCAAGGTAAAGTTGATTTAGATGAAGAGCTTACTTATACAGGATACTATGTCAATAATGGTAGTGGGGTATTAAAGACTAAGCCAATAAATACTAAATATAGTGTAAGAACATTACTAGGCTATTCGACAATATATAGCGATAATGCCGCACATAATATGTTAGAAGATCATTTCGGTAGAACTAATATGTTAAAGTTTTGGCAAGACAAGGGAACAACAGCAATATTTACTGCTAATAATAATTGGGGAGTTACCAATGCTCATGATGCATCAATATATATGAGTGAGTTATATAATTTTTATGTTGAAAATAATGAATATGGCGAAGCACTTATGAATAATTTTATGAATGCTACACCAAAGTTTATTGTCGGTAAAAATCATTATGTTGTGGCTAATAAGAGTGGTTGGAGTGGTACTGCTATTCATGATGTATCGATCGTTTTTGCAGATAATCCATATATTGTGGTTGGTTTATCTAATTTGGGTGATACAGATTATTATATGAGTTATTTTAGCAGGGTTAATGATTTAGCTTATAAATTACATACTGAATATTGGAAATATAAAATGAATCAATGTAATAATATAAAACAATACTAATAACAAACTATTTGGTTTGTTATTTTTATATATTTTGTGATATACTTATGTTTAGTGATGGAGGGATAATAATGGATAAGGATGTATTGAAATCATTAGCAAAAAAATTAATGTTTACGATGGATGAAGAAGAATATGATACATTATCAGGAGAATTTGAAATAATTTTAAAGCAGATGGATTTAATAGGAAAAATTGATAATATCGATAAAGTGGAACCACTAGTTTATCCGTTTCCTTTAGATGATGTAAAACTTAGAGAAGATGAAGCTCATGATGAACTTGCAATCGAAGATATATTAGTTAATAGTGGAAGTAATCTATATAATCAAGTTAAACTTCCTAAGGTGGTGGAATAATGGATATTACGGAACTAAGAGAAAAATTAGATAGTGGTGAAATAAATGATAAAGATTTATTCGATGAAGCTACTAAAAAAGCCAAAACATATCAAGATGAATATAATCCATTTGTAACGATAATGGGTGACTATGATAAGATAGAAAGCAAGAGTATTTTATCAGGAATTCCTTATGCTCTTAAAGACAATATTTCAACAAAAGGAATTTTAACTACAGCAAGTAGTAACATTCTTAAAAATTATGTTCCAGTATATGATGCGGCGATATATGAAAAACTTAGAGCTGCTGGAGCAATTTTAGTAGGTAAAACAGTTTTAGATGAGCTAGCTATGGGTGGAACTGGAACTACTGGTCATACAGGGATAGTTAAGAATCCATGGGATGCATCAAGACAAATAGGTGGATCTTCAGCAGGAAGTGCTTGTGCAGTAGCTTTAGGGATTGTTCCATTTGCTATTGGATCCGATACAGGTGATTCGATAAGAAAACCAGCAGCATATGGTGGCATTGTTGGATTTAAACCAACTTATGGAAGAATTAGTAGATATGGTTTATTTGCATTTGCTTCTAGTTTAGATCATTTAGGTGTATTTGCCAGAAATGTTAAAGATGTAGCAATAGTAACTGATATGGTCAAAGGACATGATGATAGAGATATGACAAGTTTGCCTGATGATGGTAAACAATATGTTAGCGAAATAAATAAGTCTGTTAAGGGTAAAAAACTATTCTATATTAAGGAAGCATTAGATAATAATGGTAATGATGAAGAATTGAATCAGATATTAGATAATTTCAATAAAGTTATTGATAAATGTAAGGAAATAGGAATTGAAGTGTGTGAAGAATCTATTTCTCACGAGTTACTTCAAGCTTTATATCCTGCTTATATGTCAATATCTTGTGCTGAGGCAACTAGTAATGATGCCAATTTAACAGGTATTCATTTTGGTGTGAGAGGGGAAGGTAATAGCCCAGATGAAATTATTACTGATGCTAGAACAAAAGGATTTAGTGAATTAATCAAAAGAAGATTTGTTATTGGTAGTTACATATTACAAAGAGAAAATCAAGAAAAATTATTCTTAAATGCATATCGAGTTAGAAGAATGATTGTCGATAAGATTAATGAATTATTTAAAAAGTATGATGGTTATATTTTACCAGCTGCAGCTAGTATAGCACCAAAGTTTGGTGATAAAAGTGATAAACTTAGTGATAAATATTTAATTCTCGATAATCATATGGTTATTGGTAATTTTGGAGGATATCCAAGTATTACCATTCCATCTGGCTTTGTTAACAATATGCCAATAGGAATAAATATAACCGGTAGAGCAAAAGAAGATGATATTGTTTTAAATATAGCTAATAAGCTTGAAGAAACTATGGAATATAAAAATCAAATAGCTAGGGGGAAAGAAAATGTATAAGACAGTAATTGGATTAGAAGTTCATTGTGAACTTAAATCAAATAGTAAAAACTTTTCTAGTGCTAGAAATGGATTTTCCGATATTCCTAATAGCAATGTTTCAGTAGTTGATCTTGGAATGCCAGGAATACTTCCGGTAGTTAATAAGCAGGCAGTAAGAAATGCCATCAAGATGGCTTTAGCTATGGAATGTACAATACCAGAATATTTAACATTTGAAAGAAAAAACTATTTTTATCCAGACTTACCTAAAGGATATCAAATTACTCAGTTTAAGCACCCAATTGGGGAACATGGATACGTAACAATCAATCTAAATGGAGAAAGTAAAAAAGTATTGATTCATGATACCCATTTAGAAGAAGATACAGCAAGTATGGATCATTATAATGATTATTCATTATTAGATTATAATCGTTGTGGAGTACCACTACTTGAAACAGTTACTGATCCATGTCTAAATTCGGCTGATGAAGCGGTAGCATTTTTAGAGGAACTTAGGGGAATATTCTTATATACGGATACTTCATATGCAAGAAGTGATAAAGGACAAATTAGATGTGATGTCAACGTATCACTTATGGAAGAAGATGCTAAAGAATTAGGAACAAAGGTAGAAATAAAAAATATTAATTCATTTAGTGGAGTAAAAGAAGCAATTATTTGTGAAGTTGCTAGACAAAAAGAGATACTTAATAATGGTGGTACTATCTTACAGGAAACCAGAAGATATGATGAAAATACAAATATGACATACACAATGAGAAGTAAGGAAGATGCTATCGATTATAGATATTTTACAGAGCCTAATCTTCCACCAATTAAATTAGATAATACGTGGATAGAGGAAATAAAAAGTGAAATACCTAAATTACCTAATCAAAGATTTAAGACATATATTGAAGAATATGCTATTAATGAAAAAGATGCATATACTATTATTAGAGATAAGAAAATATCAGATTTCTATGAGGAATGTATTTCAATATTACATGAACCAGTTACAATATCTAATTGGTTGACTGGTGATGTTATGAAATATTTAAATAAAGAAAGTTTAACTATTTCAGAATCTAAATTAACTACAAAAATGTTAACTGATTTGATTAAGATGATAAATGATGGCAAGATTAGTGGTAAACAAGGAAAAGAATTACTTGTTAGTATGATGGATACAGGAAAAGATGCAGAGGTACTAGCAAATGAACTTGGACTTAGTCAGATTAGTAATGAAGAAGAAATTAGAAAAATAATTTTAGAAGTAATAGATGAAAATAAAAATTTAGTAGATGATTATAAAGCTGGAAAGAGAGTATTTGATTATTTTATTGGTCAGATAATGAAAAAAACTAGAGGTAGAGCTAATCCAGTTATGACATCTAAAGTATTAAAAGAAGAATTAGATAAATATTTATAGTAAATTTGTTTGCTATTAAAAATTTGACAAAATGTTAAATTTTTGATATAATTATAACTCGATTGATGGCACATTATTCTAGTCAAATTGATTCGTTATGAAGACGGGGATAAATTACCGTTAAAGAGCAAATCTATGAAACCGCTTGTGTTTGCTTTGGATGCCCAATCTGGGGTGGATGCAGGCGATGAGAATAGTGGATAGAATATAATGGCATATATTTAATTCCATTATTCGTGGAGACCTATCTTTGTGATAAATCTATACGGAAACTGATGATTTGTTACGAAATAGGATTAAACCTGTTAGGTGATTATAAGTTATCTACAGTGTAGCTTGTCTTGAGTGAAAGGTTTGGGATTGGCATTAGATATTAAGATGTTTGGCCAAATATCTTAATATTATACCATGAAATTACTTTTGCAAAAGAGTACTAATAACGATGCGTTGGTGAGGAAAACTCCTAGAGTGCATTATGATATAGGATTGCAGTGGGAACTAAGTGGTAATCAAGTCGTATGATGTGGAAACACCGTACTGTCTTCTTTAAAGGGGAACCGCAATACTGGTAACGGTATGTAGAAGATAGGGAAATCCTACTTGACCTAAGTCTCAAAGTTAACTATATCGATAAGCCATTAGTTTTTTTCTTGGAGGATATGATGAAAAGTAATTATAGATGGGCATGTATTGTAACAGTTTTAGCGTTTGTATTGTCGTTAGTGATGTCACTATTAGTAACAACAGCACTAGAAAATGTTACACTTATAACATCTATTGTCATTACTTTTCTTTTCATTTTATTAGGAATAATATTTGATATTATTGGCGTATCTGTAACAAGTGGCGATGAAGTTGCATTTCATTCGATGAGTGCTAGAAGAATACGAGGAGGACGTGTAGGTGTAAAATTAATTAAGAATGCTCCACAAGTATCTAGTATTTGTTGTGATGTTGTTGGAGATATATGTGGAATAATATCTGGAACAGCAGGAGTAACTATTGTTATGTTGATTACAATGATGACTAATTGGAATTTTCTTTTAGTTTCATTAATCGTTACATCGTTAATATCATCATTGACAATTGGTGGTAAGGCTCTTGGTAAAAATTTAGCAATTAATAAAAGTACCGAAGTGGTTACAGTAGTAGCTAAAATATTATCAATTTTTAGTAAAAAATAACATTATTAGACTGAAATATAGTCTTTTTTTCTTTTTAGCAAACAAATATTATAAAAATAGATAAAAATATTTGACAAATAGGCTTCCTTGTGTTATTATAGAGTGCGATTTTCTTTAAGGGGGAATATGTATGTACGAAGAAAATAGAAGATTTAGCTGGACTAATCTATTTATTAAGATAATTATCGTAATCATTTTCATATTGTTCACAATATGGTTACTATCTTTATCTACAAGAGGTATGTCTAATAAAATCGATGTTCTTACTGACAGTGTCTTTTCTGATAATATTGATAGGATGAAGGAAGTAGGAAAGAGTTATTTTACTACTGAGAGATTACCAAAAGAAGTAGGAGACGTTAAAATACTATCACTTCAAAAAATGTATGATCAACATCTTTTACTTGAAGTCAGAGATAAGTATGGAAAGGCTTGCTCTGCAGATAATTCTTATGTTTCAATCGAAAAACTTGAAAAAGAATATCAGATGAAAGTATACCTAGAATGTGGCAATGAAAGAGACTACATAAAAGTCATTATGGGTTGCTACAATTACTGTGATACTGATATATGTGAGAAAGATGAGAAAGAAGAGAAACCAATTGAAAAAGCATTAGAATATGAATATAGCAGATCTACTGCTGGTGCTTGGGGGCCATGGGGAGCATGGACTAATTGGTCAACAAATGCGGTTACAAAAACTAATAGTCGTGAAGTAGATAGTAAGATTATTAACGAAACATATACTTACGATAAAGCAGTAACACAGGCTAAGTATATTGGAGATGTTACTTGTGATGCTAAAATAGGTGACTATAAATTAGTTTCAAACAGTAATGGTGTATGTAAGTACTCAAAAGGAGCTACAAGTACACAAGAGCCAACTTGTCCAACTATTTCAGGGTACACAAATACTGGAGTAAATGAAACAACATGTAGTTATAAGGCAAATACTCCAGACACAACAAGTCCACAATGTAAAGACTTGTCTGGATGGTCTAAAACAAGAAGTGGTTTTACTTGCACTTATAAAAAATCAACAACTACTTATGCAAATCCAAGTTGTAAAGACTTATCTGGATGGTCTAAAACAATAAGTGGTTTTACTTGCACTTATAAAAAATCAACAACTACTTATGCAAATCCAAGTTGTAAAGACTTATCTGGATGGTCTAAAACAAGAAGTGGCTTTACTTGTAAGTATACAAGAAGTTATAAGGAAGCAGTTGGTGTAAAAGTTATATCTTCATGTGATGGATGTACTACTGAAGTTCAAACTGTATATGAAACAAAGTATGAGACTAAAACTGGTAACAAGGCAACTTGTCCAACTGGATATAAGCCAACTGGAAATACTTGCTATAAAACAACAACAACGACAGATACAGCAACTGCGACTTGTCCACAAGGTTATTCAAGGTCAGGTGATAGCTGTGTAAAATATGCTACTAAAACAGCAAGTGTAGTTTGTGATACGGCAAATGGCTATGAATTATCAGGAAATAGCTGTGTAAAGTCAACTACAAAGACAATGACAAAAGATGCTGTATGTGCGGTAGGATATAATAAGAATAATAAGTGTTACAAAGATGAGACAACTTATGTAGAAGAAACTGGTACTAAGAGTGTAACATACTATAGATATAGAACTAGAAATTATAGTGGAGGCTCAACCGATTATAAGTGGAGCATTTCAAATAATGATAAAAATTTACTAGATGCTGGTTATAAATTAACTGGTAAAACAAGAGAAATTGTGGGGGGGAAATAGAAATGACTAAACCAATTGTTAGAACGACTGCTGGTATACTACTTTTTGCTAGATTATTATCCGGAAGTGTTGCTTATGCTGTAACTGGTGAATCAATGACCGGTGATATCGAACCAACTACTATTACTGAGCTTACTGATAGCACTATAAATACAGTTGATGGTGACGAGTATAGTACTGATAGTTATATTGATATGGCATTAAAAAGATTTGATATGCTATTTAATGAAGCTAAAGATGATTTTAAAAGTCGTGGTTTGGAGATACCTGAGGAGCAAGTTAGAGATTATATTTTATCAAAAAATATTTCTTGGCTAACTAATGAAATGGTTACTTTGATTGTAGGAGATTCTCCAGATCCTGCTAAAATCCATGTTAATTATCAAACAGTGTTGTCTATTATTATTAACTATGATTTAAAAGTTTCTCGTGAACAAAATAGTACTAAAGGTTTTATAAAACTTAGCAAAGGAGTTCATGACGAAAAGCAAAGAGCGATATTGGATGCATATGCCGAAAGATTAGCTCAGTTATATGCTTGTCGAAATGACAGCAAAAAGTATAATGAATTATTTAAACAATTAGTTATTGACATGTATGATCCAATGAACGAACTATCTCAACTAGAAGATGCACTTAATATTGCTAATATTGCAGTAACCTTCTGGTTTGCTGGAACTTCATTTGGAAGTGAAAAAAATGCATCTCTTTCTGACGATAACCGCAACTTGTTAAAACAAGTAATTGTATTTTCAGGAGAAAAGGATGAGGAAGCTATAGCTAATGCTGCGATTACTGGTAGTACAAGAAGATTTCGTGAATTATTAGATATGGCATGTGCCGTATATGTCGGTACTGCTTGCCCTTATGTCAGAACGTTGGCACCTTCTGGTGAGTAAATTTATAATTAAATAAATAATAATATTAATTTTAAGAAAAAAGGGAGTTGAAAAAATGAAAAATATTGAAGAAAAGGGAGTAAAAAAAATGAAAAAAAGAGGATATAAAAATCTTATTATTAGTGCAGTATGTACGGCGTTATTAAGTACTGCTGCAGGCTGTGCGTTATCTAGGGATGAAGAAGTAAGGTTAGTAAATGAACCTAGTATATTATCTGCTTCTCGTGTATATGGAGAAGAAAGTACAATAACTTCAGTTTTAACAACTGGAGAAGATATG
>CAMZBG010000020.1 GCA_947304495.1 uncultured Clostridia bacterium
AATAAAATATTTTACTTGTAAAATTATAATATGCATTTTTTAAAAGATTATATACCAGTAATAATTAGTTATATAATACTTTTATATCGATCATATAATTCTAATAGTTTTTGATAAACCTTAATACTTAGTTTATCTTTAATCTCGATTAAAATATTATCTGGATTATTAATAATATCTTGATATTTATTTTTAAGATAATCATAAATTATATCTATTTCTTTATTATTTAAATTTATTCCTTCTTTTATTCCAAAATTAACAATATCATCTTTAGTAATTTTATTAATATAATTTAATATCATTATCTTATTTAACATATCTTTTCACCAGTTAATTATATGATAAATAATTTAAAATATGCTATAATAATTAGTGAAAGGATAGATATTATGAGCCTTATTAAACATAAATATATCAACAATACTTCAAAGAATAAAATAACTAAGAAAAAAATAAAGTTAAAACCCATTAATAAATCTATTAAATATAATAATCGTAATATTACCGATATTATGGATAAAAGATATGCTCTAATATCTATTATTACTATTATTTTTTTTATCATAATTTCTGTCAGGTTATTTAAAGTACAAATATTAGATTATGATAAATATCAAAGTGAATTATCTATATCTACTGAAAAGATCATTGAAGGTACTAGTGCTCCAAGAGGAAGAATATATGATAGAAATTATAATTTATTGGTAGATAATGTGGCTAAGAAAACCATATATTATAAAAAAGAAGCTGGTGTTACTGTAGATAAAGAATTATCACTTGCATATACGATAGCACATCTTATTGATGTTGATTATTCAAACCTTACAGATTATCGTCTAAAAACCTTTTATTATGCTAATAATAAAGAATTATGTGAAAAAAAGATAACTCCATCTGAATGGAATGAATACCGAAAAAGACACTTAACTGATGATGATCTTGAATCTTTAATATATGAAAGAATTACTGAAGAAGAATTATCTGAATATGATGAGTTAGATAAAGAAGCAGCTTATATTTATTACTTGATGAATAAAGGCTATTCTTATGCTGAAAAAATAATTAAAAATAAAAATGTTACTGAAAAAGAATATGCCATTATCAGTGAAAATATCTCTTCTTTACACGGCGTTAATACTAAATTAGATTGGGATCGAATATATATGTATGGTGATACCTTTAAATCTATTTTAGGTAGTGTCTCATCTGATACTAGTGGCATCCCTAAAGAATTAGCTAAAGCTTATTTAGAAAAAGGTTATAGTTTAGATGACAGAGTAGGAACAAGTTATTTAGAATTACAATATGAAGATTATTTAAAAGGAACTAAACCTAAATATCGTATCGTAGGTAACGATTATGAATTAGTAAGCCAAGGAAAAAGAGGTAATGATATTGTTTTAACTATCGATATTGAACTTCAAAAATACTTAGAAGATACCTTAACTAAAGAAGTATTAAATACTAAAAACGAACCTAATACTAAATACTATAATCGCTCATTTGTCATTATGTCTAATCCGGCTACTGGTGAAATATTAGCTATGTCTGGTAAACAAGTTGTAACTAAAAATGGTAAAAGAGAAGTTATCGATTATACACCTGGTATAGTCACTCTTCCAGTAACCCCCGGATCTATTGTCAAAGGAGCTTCTATGTTAGTTGGTTATAAATATGGAGCGATTGGTATTGGTACTGTTATGAAAGATGAATGTATCAAAATCCAAGCCACCCCTGTTAAATGTTCATGGCGTACTATGGGTGATGTCAATGATCTGTATGCCCTAAGATATTCTTCTAATGTTTATCAATATAAAATAGCAATCAAAGTAGGTAAGGGAACATATAAATATAATAGTGCCCTAAAAATAGATGAATCTGCCTTTGATAAATATCGTAATATGTATGCTTCTTTCGGCTTAGGTGTCAAAACAGGTATTGATTTACCGGTTGAATCTCTTGGTTATACTGGCGACTCTAAATTACCTGGACATTTATTAGATTTTGCTATTGGTCAGTACGATACCTATACTCCAATTCAATTATCACAATATATTAATACCATTGCCAACGGTGGTAATAGATTAAAACCATATCTCTTAAAAGAAGTATATTCACCATCGGTAAATGATACTGATGTGTTTGGTGATTTAGTGTATGCTACTGAAAAAGAAATATTGGGTAAAGTCGATGTTGAAACTAAATATATGGACCGTGTAAGATTAGGTTTTAATCAAGTTATTACGATGGGCTTAGGCTATGGTTATATGGGTAATTATGCTAATTCTAGTGGTAAAACCGGTACTAGTCAAAGCTTTATCGATACCAATAACGATGGTAAAGTAGATACTGAAACTATTACTACATCTTTTATTGGTTATTCTCCAAGTAATAATCCTAAAATGTCCATTGTGGTCGTATCCCCAGATGTCAGTCTCCCAGAAGCTAATTATCAGAGCCAAGTTACTAAAAGATTATCATCTAAAATGGTAAATAAATACTATCAAATATATAAATAAAAAAATAGTTGTCATTATTTCTAAAAATATGTTATAATACACTTGATGTTTTAAGGGAGGTGCACTATGGCTAAGAAAAATGAAAACAGAGTTTTAGTACCACTAATATGTGAGGAATGTAAAACTCAAAATTATACTGTAAGTAAAAATAAGAAAAATACGACTGAACGTTTAGAATTAAATAAATATTGTCCTAAATGTCGTAAGAATACAACTCATAAAGAAAAGAAATAAAGAAAGGTAATATAGTAATATGATTAATGTTAATGATTTTAAAACTGGTATGACTATTAGTTATGAAAATAACTTATACCAAGTACTAGAATTCCAACATGTAAAACCAGGTAAAGGAGCAGCTATTGTTAAAACAAAACTTAAAAACTTAAGAACTGGTGCTATCGTTGAACAAACATTTAATTCTGGTATTAAAGTACCTCAAGCACATGTTGAAAAAATTAAAATGCAATACTTATATGAATCAAGTGGCAACTATACATTCATGAATATGAATACTTATGAACAAGTAGAGTTAAATAAGTCACAAATAGAAAATGAAGCTAAATTCTTAAAAGAAGGCTTAGAAGTATTAATTTTCTTCTACGAAGGAGAAATGCTAGGACTTGAACTACCAGAAAAAGTAGATTATAAAATAACACAAACAGAACCAGCTATCAAAGGCAATACAGCTACTAACGCAACCAAAGATGCTATTATCGAAACTGGTTTACTAGTAAAAGTACCACTATTCATTGAACAAGATGAAGAAATCATCGTTTCAACAAAAGATGGTAAATATGTATCAAGAAAGTAATAACTTTCTTTTTTTTTATTCCTTTAAAAATATTTATGTCTAATTTCTGTCTACTAGATTTACAAAGTTAACTCCATGCTATATAATTATGATAAGGTGATGATATGAAAAATAGCAAGTCATTAATCGTATCAGTTTCTAGTATGAAAGATATCGAAAACATAACTAAAAATACTAAATATATTAATATTGATATTACTAATCCTAATTATGATGTCATTAAACATTTTATTAAAAATGGTTCTCGTTTTATGTATTCTGATATTATTAATAATACCAAAGGGTATAATTATGTAAGTTATGAAGATTTCTGCAATGCTGAATCGATTATCGATATGATATATGTTAATATGCCTAGTGATTTAAATAAATTAGAAATGGCTAAATACTTATATGTAATGACTGCTAAGTATGTTTCTTTTGATATCAATACTGATCTTAATAAAAGTGAATTATATAATTTAACGCTTATGTCTAGTGCTGGTAATTTATGGAGCAGTTTAGCTAATGGTAGAGTAACTGATATTAGTGCTTCTAAAATATATTATTATCTATGTCGACGTATGGATATTGATATCAGTATTGTCATTGATGAAGATGAAAAAACATCGTTAACTAAATTAAATATCTATAATCAAATCTTGGTCACTGATCTTTTTGAAGATATCCCATATATTCAAGCTAATATGCAAACTAGACATTTTGCTCCCTATAATGACGATATAGCAATGGATAAAAAAATTAAATATCTTAAAACTAGATACAATGATTACTTTATTGATAAAGCTCTAAAGAATATTGATTATACCAAAGAAGATATCTTATCTACTATTCTTGCTAAAACCGAAGAAATTATCGATGTAGCTAATACTAAACCAACTACTTTAAGTGTTATCTATGAATATATCTTTAATAAGTATTGTCCTAATTATAATATTAAAATTAATAATTTATATCTAAATAATTATGCTAAAAAACATTTTATTATCATCAGTTATAATAATGAACATTATAGTTATAATTATAAACAAAAAAGATTTGTTAAAGTTAATGAATCTGAATTAATTGATAATCTAAACCTAGGTAAAATATGTCTCTATCAACATGAAATAATTCCTAATATTACCTAATATTTAATTTAATTATGTCAATAATAAAAATAGTAATTGAAAGGATGATTATATGAAAAAGAAACATCTAAAATCCAAAAATATCTTTTTAATAATCATAATTATCTTCTTTATCATAATTGCTATTTTTTCTTATACCCTAAAAAATGATCGTAAACCAAATAAATTTGAATCGCTAATAAAAGATATTGTTTTAAATACAGAAAAGATTATCTTTTATCCCTTTAGATATGTTATAGATAAATATGATTCATATATTGAATTAAAAGATATTAGAAAAAAATATGATGAACTATTACCAAATGTTGATCGTATTGAATCATTAATGACTGAAAATATTGAACTCCGTAAACAACTTGAAGCTATGAAAGAAGAATTATCTATCGATTATACCATCAACGGTTATGAATATTTAAATGCTACCGTAATAAGTAGAAATATTGCTAGTTGGTATAATACCATTACAATTGATAAAGGCTCATATAATGGGGTTACCGTCGATATGGTTGTTGTCAATAGTAAAGGCCTTATCGGTAAAGTAATCTCTACAACAGCCTTTACTAGTGACGTTAGATTATTAACTACTAGTGATACTAAAAATAAAATAAGTGTAACCATTAGTGATAAGAAAAACTCTATTAATGGTTTAATCAAGAATTATAATTATAATACAGGTTATTTAGAAGTAGAAGGAATTAGTAATACTGAACATATAAGTATCGATTCATATGTCTATACATCTGGATTAGGTGGAATATTTCCAAGTGGTATCTTAATTGGAAAAGTTACTAATATTACTACCGATGAATATGATTTAGCTAAAATAATTGATGTTACTCCTATAGCTGATTTTAATAATCTAAATTATGTAGCTATTCTAAAAAGAAAAGAGCTAAAACCATGATATTAATTATTATTTATACTATTATTTCTTTTCTTTTAGATGCCTTAATATCTAATTACACCAATATAAATATTATTGATCCCAGTTATTTTAGAACTATTTATTCAGTAGTATCTCTAGTTATTATCATCAGTTATTTTGATAATAAAACTAAGTATTTATATCTTTTAATTATTCTAGGTATCTTTTTTGATATCGTATATACCAATACCTTCTTATTAAATATCTTTATCTTTATGATAATATATTTTGTTATTAATTTTATAGATATATATATCCCTAATAATCTATTTACTATTAATTTAAAATCACTAATAGCTATTTCTATCTATCATCTAGTGTCTTATATTATCTTATTGTTAGTTCACTATAATAATTATTCCTTAAGACTATTATTTATTATTCTTACTAGAAGTATTATTATGACTATTATCTATACGACTATTAGTTATCTAGTAATCAAAAAACTATACTATAAATTTTATCTCAAAAAAATTAAATGAATTGACTATTTAATTTTTTTTATTTATAATCATTAAGTGGAAGTGATAACTATGGAAAGAATAATCTTAATCAAATATGGAGAATTAACTACTAAAAAAGATAATCGTAATCTATTCATCAACAAAATAACAGAAAATATGCAAGCTCTATTATCAAATTATAATGTTAAAATAATTAAGAATAGAGTAAGAATGTTTATTGAAGTATCAGATAACGAAATTGATGAAGTAGTAAATATTGTTAAAAACATCTTTGGTATCCATAGTATAGTTATTGCCTATAAAGTTAAAACTAATATTGATGAAATTAATGATGCTGTTTTAAATGTTGCTAAAAATGAAACATTTAAAACCTTTAAAGTAGTAACTGATCGTGCAGATAAAACATTCCCAATTCCAAGTATGGATTTTTCTAGACAGATAGGAGCTTTAATTCTAAAAAATATTCCCAATATCTCTGTCGATGTACATAATCCAGATTACTTACTAAAAATTGAAATACGTAGTGATTATACCTATATTTATTCCAATGAAATTAAAGCTTTAGGTGGATATCCTGTAGGTATTGCTGGCAAAGGACTATTGATGTTATCAGGTGGTATTGATTCCCCTGTAGCTGGTTACCTAGCTATGAAAAGAGGTATAAAATTAGAATGTATCTATTTTGAATCTCCTCCTCATACTAGTCCACAAGCCAAAGAAAAAGTAAAAAAACTAGTTAGAATTCTTAATAAATATCAAAGTAATATTAAATTACACGTTATTAATTTTACTGAAATTCAAGAAGCTATCTATAAAAATATCAATCCTGAATATATGATAACTATTATGAGAAGAATGATGTATCGTATCAGTGAAAAAGTAATGCATCAAAATAAATGCTTAGTCTTAATTAATGGCGAATCAGTAGGACAAGTAGCTAGTCAAACTCTAACTAGTATGTCAGTTATCAATAGTGTAACCAATATTCCTGTTATTAGACCAGTAGCTTGCTTAGATAAACTAGAAATAATTGACATTGCTAGAAAGATTGATACCTACGAAACATCTATTTTACCATATGAAGATTGTTGTACTATTTTCTTACCTAAACATCCAGTTATCAATCCTAAAATTGATAAAGCCCTTGAATATGAAAGCCTAATCGATTATGAAACAATGATTGATACAGCAGTCAATAATCAAGAAATTATTAGTATTTCTTATAATCAAAATGAATTTGATATCTAAAATTGCAAAAATTACCAGTTAAAAAATTGTATTAATTTTCTAATATTTCACACCCTATTACTGTAGGAGGTGAATATAATGAATAATAGTACAAATACAAATAAACTAGTTGTTCCAGGAGCTAAACAAGCTATCGAAAGAATGAAATATGAAATAGCTAATGAATTTGGTGTTAATTTAGGACCAGATGCTACTTCAAGAGCAAATGGATCAGTTGGTGGCGAAATTACTAAAAGATTAGTAAAATTAGGACAAAATCAATTAAGTGGATCTTATACTCAAAAGTAATGATTTAGGAATAGAATAAAATCTATTCTTTTTCTTTACATAAATTATCCTTTTATAGTATAATACATACACGTATGGGGGATTTGTATGAATTATAAAAAAGAAATTGCTAAAAATAAAAAAACATTAGCTGATTTAATTAAAGAAACTGATTCGAATATTCGTCAATTAGATCAAATATATAACGAATGTATTGCCCAATTTGATAGCCTAACTGAAGACGCTATCGATGAAATTTTAGAAGATATATTTGATAATTATACTGAAATTGAAAAAAGACAAGCTGCAATCGAAGATATGCAAACCAAAAGACCCATAATTATTACTAGAATTAGACAGGTTATGTCCTATCATGGCCTTATTTTACCTGGTGAAGTTATCCTTGAAACTAAAGATATGTTAAATATGATCCTGTTTACAGAATTACTTATTGCACTTACACAATTAAAATTTCAAATGCCGATATTTGAAGTATTAGAAAGTGCTGAAAATCAAACACGTATTATTTTGTATTCATATTTTTTAGCTATGAAAGGAATAACTAGTAAATACTTTCAAGATAGAGTAGAGATAAAATTAGAATATTTAAGTTCGTTAAATGAACTAATAAAATATATAATAGAACGTAATAAAAAAGAAATCGGCTATTTTGCTGGAATCCTTGAAATAGAAGGTAACAAATTATTATCGCTAGTAGATGCCACCGAAGAAGAAAGAAGCCAAATGTATTGTAACGGCCGCTTTGATATAGCTAAAAGTAAAGAAATAATGAAAAGAATATTACAAAGAAAAGAGGGCAAAAAATCATGTTAGATATTATTTTAGACGCGTTAATAGATGTCTTAAAACTATTACCATTTTTATTCATTTCATTTATTATTATGGAACTTGTTGAACATAAATTAAACTATCATGAAAAACTAACTAAAGTTAATAAATTAGGCCCATTAGTAGGTTCTGCCTTAGGTGTTGTTCCCCAATGTGGTTTTAGTGCTTTAGCCTCAAATTTATATGCCGCTAGAGTAATTACCTTAGGAACACTTATTTCAATTTATTTATCGACATCAGATGAAATGTTACCAATCATGATATCTCAAAAAACAGATATCAATATTGTTATTAAAATCTTATTATTAAAGTTTATTATCGGTTTATTTTTTGGTTTCCTTATCGATTTATTCTATCGCAAAAAAAATAACCAAAAATTTAATCTTTGTAAAGAAGAACATTGTCATTGTGAAGAAGAAGGTATTTTAAAATCTAGTATTATTCATACAATTAAAATAATTATCTTTATCTTTGTTATCAATGTTCTCTTAAATACTATTATCGATGAATCACTAATTAGAAATTTTGCTACAAGTAATAAAATATTAGCTCCAATATTATCTAGTATTGTTGGACTAATTCCTAACTGTGCAGCAAGCGTTATCATTACAGAATTGTATCTAGAAAATATAATTACTTTAGGTAGCTGCATATCAGGCTTATTAGCAGGTTCTGGTGTTGGTATTTTAGTCCTATTTAAACAGAATCATAATCTAAAAGAAAATCTAGTAATAGTCCTAATCTTAATAGGAATTGCCAGTATCTGTGGTATTGTAATTAATTATTTATAAAAAGGTATTTAAAAATATCTTTTTTTTATGCCATTAATATTGAATTTTACAAAAATATAAGTTATAATATTTAGTAGATAATAAAGGAGTGTTTTTATGTCGGCTAATATTTTAGAAGAAAACGGAATAGATAATTTATTTGGAGTAAAACATTATAAAGTAAAAATCATTAGAGAAAAAGAGAATCCCTTTAGATATTTTGTAAATGTAATATCATATGCCATTTTCATTTTCCTAATGCTTCTTGGTGGTACCTTATTACTATATATTGCTGATATCAGAATAAGAGCTGCCAAAAATGATTACAGCGCTCCAGTATTTAACGCTTACGTTGTCCTATCTGGTAGTATGTTACCAGAAATCGAAATAAGAGATATCGTAGTAACCAAAAAAATCAATGAAGAAAGATTAGAAATTGGAGATATTATTACTTTTATTTCACCAGACCCAAGATTTGGTGGTATCTCAGTAACCCATAGAATCATTGATAAAATATATGATGAATCATCAGGAATATATAAGTACAGGACTAAAGGAGATGCCAATAATATTGCTGATGCCGTTCCTGTTCCTAATTCTAATATTTTAGGAAAAGTTATCTTAAAAATTCCTAAATTAGGATATATTCAAGATGTCTTATCTAGTAAAGGTGGTTTAATAATTTTAGTATTATTACCATGCTTAGCTATCTTATCATATGATATTATGAAGATCTTTAAACGTTTAGGTCAAAAAACAAAATTAATCAAAGAATAACAAAAGTAGGATGATTTTTATGCCAAGAAAAAAAATAGAAGTTGTTGAATTAAACAAAAAAGAAGAACAAATTATTCTTGAAGAGAAACAATCTGCATTGATTCTTTTTTGGCGTCGTCACAGCCTTCTAATCTTTTTAACTTTACTTATTTTAGCTTTAACCATTCTTGGCGTAAGCTTAATTGTCGCTGCTAAAAATTTAGGTAGTAGTGGTGTACCTAATATCAAAGAAGTATCGATTACTACAACCCTAGATGAATATAACGCTAACGTCATTGCTGGCAACAAGTCTTTGACTGATGAAAGTGCTAAAAGCCTTTTTGATGATGATGGACTATTTAAAAAAGATGGTGAAGTACTTTTAATTGAAACCATTGAACATAATGCCTTTACCTTAAAGTATTATAGCGATGGAACTGCTTTAAAAATAATGAAAGTAGGTAATATGATAACCAGAATAGGCCCTCTTGAAAATGGCCAATATGGTATCAGTAGAGATGGCGTTATCAGTTCTAAAGCCCCAGCTAATGATGTTTCAGTAACCAAAACTAAAGAATACCCTTGGGGCACCGTTACTTACTATAGTGATGGCTCTGCCGAAATAAGTAATTCTAAAGAAGATATCTTCGTTAGAAATTCCAATGATATCAATGATAATTATATTTCTGATAATAAAGTATCATATCTAAAAGATACTAAAACTGTTGGCAATATAAAACTTAATTATTATTATGATGGGACCATCGAAGTTATAAAAAATAATAAAAGTTATCTAGTTAGAACTAGTGATGATTTAAATATAACTTCAAATGATGTAACCTTCAAAAATAATAATGCTGCAACCATTATTTCAAGTAAAAAAATGTCAGATGGTAGAATCGTTGATTACTATGAAGATGGTGGTGCTATTATCAGAGATGGTAATAAAACCTTAAGTGTTAGAAAAAGCAACAGTATCATTATCAAAGATAATAAAATATATGAAATTGTCGATAATATATATGTAACCGTTAGCAAAGAAACTGCTAATGCTAAATACTATACGAATGGCTCTGCCGTTATAAATTATAATGGAACTACTTATTATGTACCTGAAAATAGTAACATTAAGTATAATGATAATGGCTCTACTAAAAGTATTGGTTCTGATAAAGAAACCAAATCTAAAGAAACAAATATCGATGGTGAAAACGTTAAAATATTTGAAAAAACAGCTGTTATTACCAATGATAAATATATTGCTATTGTCCCAGCTGATAAAGTAATATACGATGATCAAGGTAAAGTAAAAGAGATTGAAGAATTAAAAGTAAGTTCTGATAAGAATTCATTTAAGATAATAAATAATACTAATAAAGAATTAAAATATCGTGTTGTTATTGAACAGTCAGAAAGAACTACAGTTAATGTTACTTACTTAAGATACATGATATCTACAAAGAAGGGTAAATCAACGCCTTCAAAACTAAAAGAATGGCCTAAAGATGAAGTGTCAAAAGCCCTAGATCTTCAAGGTACAAACTATCTTTTAATCGATAGCACTATTGCTGCTCAAGCAACTGAAGATGTCAGTGTTATGTTATGGGCAGACTATGATACCATTCCTAATAGTGAACAAGATAAGTATTTCTATGGTACGATTAAAGTATATGCTTGGACTGAAGATTAAAAACTAAGAAAGAGGTGAAAATAATGAGTGAATACCTAAAAGGCAAAAGTATTTATATTGCTGCTTTAGCTGTTTTATTCGTGTTTGTTTCTCTAAGTGAAACAACATATTCATTATTTTTACACGAAGATGAAACCGAAAAATTTAATTATAATACTGGTTTATTAGATCTTGAATTTGTTGAAGATGAGAAGATTATCTTAGAAAATATTTTACCAACCAATGATAGTGAAGCTCTCAATAATAAACCATATAAATTAACAATCAAAAACGTAGGAACTCTTCCTTATATGTTTAGTTTAAAATTAGTCGATGAAAATAATGAAAATAGCATCGATACCCAATATATTAAATATAAAATAAATGATAAATTACCTAGTAATTTATCCCTTAATGACAGCATTATCGCTTCCAATTTAGTTATTTATCCGGGTGAAGAAAAAACATTTTATATAAGTGTCTGGTTAGATATTAATACCCCAAATAATGAATTGGGTAAAATCTTTAATGCTAAAGTAGTTACCTTTGGTAACAGTATCTACAAAACTATCGATACAAGTAGTGCTAATCATCCTGAATTAACTAATGATATGTTAGCTGTATATTACGATGAATCATCAACTACTTGGCACTTAGCTGACGATACAAATCTAAATAAAGATTATGCATGGTATAATTACGATGAATCTAAATGGGCTAATAGTGTAGTTATTAAAAATAACACTAAAAAAATATATGATATTACTAGAAAAAATGATTTAGATATCAGTGAAATCACCTATAACAATGGCAACGCTGTCATTACTGATAAATATCTAGATATTAAGTTAAACAATTATGAATATAATACTATCAGTAATATCTTAAGAGTAAAATTTGATGATCTAAATCAAGATAAAATATATCTATTAACTAATGGACGCATCTCATATTATTATGATAATAGTCTTAAAAAATTAGTCTTTAAAAATACCAGTAATCAAGTAACTTCAGATATTATTAATATTGAGAAAGGTAAATGGTATATCTTAGGCTATACTTATGATAAAAATAAAGTTACCTTCTATGTTGATGGTAAATCATTATCATCAAGTAATATTCCTGGTGATATTGCTTCATCACAATCATTTAAAATAGGTACTGATGAAACAAATGAAAAAGTATCTAAAATAACTATTGGTAATATCTTAACATATAATCGTATTCTAAGTGAAACGGAAATAAAAAATAATTATCAAACAAGTCTAAATATTATTCGTGATGGTCTTGTATCTGGATATGATATCTTTATTCCAATGACCTTAAAAGATTATTATAAAACAAAAGAATTAGGTGCTGAAATATCTGATAATGATATCTCACTTCAATATGTATGGATACCAAGATATAAATATCGCGTATGGAATATAGCTGGGGAAACTAATTATGATAACTATAAAGCTATGAAAAAAGGTATCGATATTGTCTTTGAAAGTAATAATAATACTACTGGAACTATCTATTGCGAAGGAACTAATTGCTTTAGTGATAATCTAAAAACTATGCCTGTAACTACTAATGATAATGGTAAATATTATACTCATAGAGCATTTACTAAAACCAATGAAGAATTAACTGGTTTCTGGATTAGTAAATATGAAATATCTAAATCTAGTGATAATACAATAACTAGTAAGAAAGGCAGTAGTGTTACTACTAATGATAATCTATCTAATTACTACAATATGATTAAAAATATTAGTAATAATGCTTCTTACCATGTCATAAAAAATACTGAATGGGGAAGTGTCGCTTATCTATCACATTCTAAATATGGCTTATGTGTAAATGGCTCTTGCGTAGAACCATCAAAAAATAATAAATACATCTCTGGAGCTGATGCCCTAGATAGCACAACAGCCAATATTTATGGCGTATTTGATATGGTAGGTAGTGCTAACGAATATACTATGTCTAATATATCAAATGATACTAATCTTAACTTATCATCTTCATCCTTTGGAAGTACGCCAATCGGAACAGATGATGTTGATCTATATCAAAATAATACCTTTATTCTAGGAGATGCCACCAAAGAAATAGCAACTAGTCCTACCAACTATAATTGGTATATTAGAACTGGTTTATTTACTTATAGTACTTCAAACGATGTTAAGGATAATAACTTAACTACAAGAATAGTTATAAAATAAAATACTCAAGATATTATTGAGTATTTTTTAATATTAAAACTCTTTTATTTTTTAATATTTTATAGTAAAATTAAGGTATAGATATTTAGGAGTTGGTAATATGGTAGTTAAAAGTATAATTGAAGATATGTGGCCTAATATGTGGCCAATGATGGTTTTTATTTCTTTGGTAGCCATCACTCTAAGATGTGCCTATCTCATGAAAGGAAATAAAAAATTTATCTTCCATAAAGAAGTATTTGCCTTAGTATTTATCTTATATATTATGTGCTTATACTATATTCTTACCTATAGTTATTCTGGAAATGGTGGAGTAAATCTTGTCCCATTTAAAGAAATATTTAGATATTCCTTTGGTAGCTATAAATTTATGAAAAATATTGTTGGTAATATATTATTATTTATTCCATTTGGCTTTTTTGCTTCATATTATTTAAATACTACTAAATGGAAAGCTCCAATGATTACTACTTTTTTAGTAACCTTTGGTGCAGAAGCTATTCAATACTATATTGGTAGAACCTTTGATATAGATGACATTATTCTAAATATCATTGGTGGCTTTTTAGGCTATTTATTATACGTATGCCTAACAGCTATTAGAGAAAAATTGCCAAGATTTATGCGTAGTGATAGCTTTATCAATTTTGTAATTATCGTTATTGTCGTTTTAATTGTCCTATTTTCAATGGGCATAAATATATTTAGTTATTTATAGGGTGGTTTTATGTTTGAAATAATTAATGATTCGAATAAAGAAGTAGCAGAGTTAACAGTCTTAAATGATTATATAAAATACCTAGTAAAGAAATTATCTTTATCAAATTGTGAATTTAATATCATTATTACCAATAATGAAAAAATTCATAAAATTAATAAAGAATATCGTGGTATTGATCGTGAAACAGATGTTATCTCTTTTGCACTAGAAGATGAAAAAGATATTGAATATGAAGATTTTAGATTGCTAGGTGATATCTATATTTCTATTGATAGAACATATAGTCAAGCTACTGAATATGGACATTCTCGTGTTAGAGAAATCTGTTTTTTAGCAACTCATGGCATCTTACATCTATTAGGTTATGATCATATGGATCCTGAAGATGAAAAAGAAATGTTTGCTCTTCAAAATGAACTTTTAGATGGATATAATATAAAACGATAATCAATAGGGGATGATATAATGAAAAGCGGTTTTATTGGTTTGGTAGGTAGACCTAATGTTGGAAAAAGCACTTTATTAAATGCCATTGTTGGGAAAAAAGTAGCTATAACTTCAGATAAACCACAGACTACTAGAAATATTATTCAAGGTATTCGTACTGATGAAGATACACAGATGGTCTTTGTAGATACTCCAGGTATCCATAAACCTAAAACAAGACTTGGCAAAGTCTTAAATAAACAAGCTTATTTTACTGTAAATGATGTCGATGTTATCTTATATATGATCGATATCACTGAACCATTAGGTAAAGGTGATAAGTTTGTTATAGATGTCCTAAAGAATGTCAAAGTTCCAGTTATCTTAGTTATTAATAAAATCGATAAATTACCTAAAGAAGAAATTCTTCGCAAAATTGATGAATATAAAGATTTATATAATTTTGATGAAATCGTACCTGTATCTGCATATAAACGTGATAATATTGATCACCTAATCGATGTACTAAAAACAAAATTAACCGATAATATCAAATATTATGACGAAGATATGTATACCGATAAATCAACTAGTTTTATGATAGGTGAATTAATTCGTGAAAAAATCCTTGATTTAACCGAAGAAGAAGTCCCTCATAGCGTATCAGTTGTGGTTGAAGAAATTGAATATAACAAAGAATCAGTTAATATTAAAGCAACCATTGTTGTCGATAGAGAAAACTTAAAAAAAATCTTAGTCGGTAAAAATGGCAGTATGATAAAAGAAATAGGTACTAAATCCAGAATGGATATTGAACCTTTATTAAATAAAAAAGTATACTTAGAACTATTTGTAAAAGTTATTCCTAAATGGCGTGATCGTGAAAAATTTTTAAATGAAATTGGTTTTAAAGAATTTAATTTTGATAAATAATTGTTTAATTATCTTAAAATAATTACATAATAATAATAGGTGATAAAAATGAGCAAAGAAGATTATTGGCAATTATTTAAAGAAACAGGCAAAATTAAATACTATTTAGAATATAAAAAACTAGCTAGAAAAGAGAATTAAGATGTTAAAAGAAGTAGAAGGTATCATAGTAAGTGAATTAGATTATAAAGAAAGTAGCAAAATAATTAATGTTTTAACCCCTGAATATGGTATTATTGGCCTTATTGCTAGAGGTACCAAACAAGTTAAAAGCAAATTATCAGGCGTAACATCTAAACTTACTTATGGACTTTTTCATATTGTTTATAAAGAAAATGGTTTATCTACTTTAACTGAAGTTGATATCATCGATAATTTTAAAAATATCCGTAACAATATAAATCTAATCAGTTATTCATTATATTTATTAGAATTAGCCGAAAAAGTATATAAACATGATAACGATAAAGCTATATATGAAATGCTAATAGCTAGTTTAAAAAAGATTAATACTGGCTATGATTATAAAGTAATATCTTATATATTTGAATTAAAAATGTTAGATTTTTTAGGAATTAGACCCGTTATTGATGAATGTGTCAATTGTGGTAGTAAAACAGACATTGTTACTATCTCTAGTTATCGTGGTGGATATCTATGCAAGAATTGTACCAAAGGAGAAAATATCGTCAATATTAAAACTATCAAACTACTAAGAATGTTCTATTATGTTGATATTGATAAAATAACTAAACTAGATGTCTCAGATAATATTAAAGAAGAATTATCCCAGTTTATTTATGATTATTATGAAAGATATTCTGGTATCTATTTAAAGAGTAAAGAATTCCTACAAAACTTAGATAAATTATAAGCTCTAAGTTTTTTAATTGTTTGCTTTTTTAAACTTTTATGCTATAATAACAAGGCAAAGGAGTGTGCTATATGACATTCGATGATTATAAAATAGTAACATTAAGAAAAAAAGAACTTCAAAGATTAGTAATACGTCACCAAAACCTTAAACAAAAATTAAGACGTATCGATCCTAAAAATAAAGCAGAATACCTTGATGTTCTCGATAAAATTCGTAAAAATGATAATAGATTATTTGCTAATAAAGTTTATACTGAAAAAGACATATATTTTACTTTACTTGAAGAATTTCCAAATTTTCCACCTTACGGTATGTATAGTGGAGAAAAAGTCCTTTATCGTGTCGGTTTTATGAAAAAAGATCCAGATGAAAATCCAGCTAATTATTGGCCACAATCTGAATCATACCTAAAATATGTCCCTAGTTCATGTAAAGATGCAGATTTTGCTCTTTATCGTGATATTAATAATTCCAAAAGATATCATTTTGTTCGTATGGATAAAATAGATGATTTTGAAGCAGCAAATAGAATAATTGTTGGTGAAGATATTCAAGAAGAATGTGATAGTCTTGAAGAATATCATAAATTAAAAACCCAATACGAAGATGGGTTATATACAGAATATAATTATATTAGAGCTAGGATGTTTAAAATAATTACCGATGGTTATCCATTAGAAATGGCACTTGAAGAAATATTCAAATTATATAATAGTACTCCGGCTCACAAAAAAAGAGGAAGAAATGCCAGAAAATATCCTCAATAGGCCAAAAACTAGTTGTTGGATTGAAAAGGGCTGGTTTAATTCTAAAGTTACTGAAATAACTGATTTAGATTCTATAATTGAATTATCAGAAGGAAAGTTTGATCCTCAAGCTAACTATTATAAATTATCAGATTCTACCATGAGAATGTTAGTTAATCTTGAATTCTATGATTTCTTCCCATTACCTCAATATAAAGCAAATGATGGAAGAATCTTAGTTGCTTATGCTCCAATTATTTTTAAAGAACATGTATCTAAACAAATATATGGATTAGTAAGTGGTATTTATAGTCGTCATCTAATGGAAAAAACTTTCTTACCATTACATTTTCAAAAAGAATATTTTCCTTCAATCAGCAACAAATTTGATTTTTGGTGGGATGTCGAAAATGATTTTTATCTATTTCTTGGTGAAGATAAAATTGAATTGGTTAGAGATGCAATCAATAAAACAATGGAATACAATAATATATATGTTGGTGATTGGGACGAATTATCAAAATACTATCGATTATACTATACTCAATATTTAAGCGAAGAATCAATGGAATTACTAAAGCCAAAGAAAAAAGAATTAGCAAGAAGATTAATTGATATTATTAATTACATAAAAGAAAATAAAGAGTAGGGAAATAGGACGAACAAAGTTCGTCTTTTTCATCTGGGTAAGTATCAACATGAAGTACAAACACAATAAAATAAAAACGACTTTTTGAAAAGTCGTTTTATTCATAAATGGTGGCTCCAGCGGGAATCGAACCAGCGACACGAGGATTTTCAGTCCTCTGCTCTACCGACTGAGCTATGAAGCCAAAAAAATGGCGGTTCCGACGGGGTTTGAACCCGCGATCTTCTGCGTGACAGGCAGACGTGATAGACCACTACACCACGGAACCATGGTTGCGGGAGATGGATTTGAACCAACGACCTCTGGGTTATGAGCCCAGCGAGCTACCGAACTGCTCCATCCCGCGATAAAATTTCAAATGGCGGAGGAAAAGGGATTCGAACCCCTGCGCCGCTCGCACGACCTCCCGGTTTTCAAGACCGGTCCCTTCAACCAGACTTGGGTATTCCTCCAAATTGGTGCCTAAGGTCGGACTTGAACCGACACGAGGGTTGAATCTCGCAGGATTTTAAGTCCTGTGCGTCTACCTATTCCGCCACTCAGGCATCATGCCAAATTTGCGTTGACTAGTTAATTATATACTAAAAAATATAAAATATCAACCTTTTTTAATAAAAAATCAATAAAAATGCACTTTTGCCCAAATAATTTTGTCTATAAAAGCATAGTAAACAATTGACAAAAAATGAAACTCTTTATATAATTATAATAGATAATTAATGAAAATAGAGGTGGTAGGCCGTGATAAGTTACAATAGTAGTGAAGTCGTACAATGTCTAAGACAATACGATATGTTTGCTAATAGCTTAAATCTAGTTAAAACAAGAGAAGAAAAAAGTATGATAGTTAGACAACTAACTAAATTAGAACAAAAAATAATTGAACTAACAAATGAAGCATATGAAGAAGAGTATAATACTTTAGCAAATAAAGAATGTGGATTATTAAATGACGAAAAGAATAGATTGACAATGCTAATTGATTTAATTAACCAAAGATTGACATATGTTGAAAAAAGATGCAATAACCATTATGTCTTAACCGGAGAAAGCATCAATGTCAGCAATGTTTTGGGTGCCGATGAATTAGACAAATTAGAATCTAGAGTAAGAATAATTGATAAGTATAGTAAAAATATTAAACTAGAAAAAGAATTAAATGAAGAAGTCAAATCCATAAGTAGTAAGATAGATTTAGCTAGTGAAAAAATAGAAATAAATAAATCATTAAATATTGAATTAGAAAATACCTTCAAAAAAGTTCTTAATGGTGCTTTTGAAAGATTGAATTTATATAGCCTAATCGATATTAAAGATGATATTGAATATGCATATTCCGAAACTGAAGAAGCCCTAAATTTAGCTAGAGCTAACTATGAAACAGCTAAAACATCACCAATAAATATCTTATCTGATTGTGAAAAAATGTTAGCTGATATCACTGTCGATTACGATAAATATAAAAGTCAAGTTAGTATCTTAAAACTAATGGAAATCTATAATAGTAACGTAGAAACATACGAAGAATTACTAAGCAAACGTAAAGAAATAAATGAAATAATGAAATATATTAAAGATAGAGAATTACTTAGTCTTATTTCCGATACCGTATCAAAACAATATAGTACAATCTTAATGGAAGAACAAGATGTAAATACCTACAACGACTTAGTACTTGAGAAAGATAGGAAGTTAGAAGCTCTATCTGAAATAGCTGAAGAAAACAATAGCGATGAATTTCAATCTGTTTTGAAAGTTCTTATTGAAAATGAAAATAAAAGACAAGCAAGAATTTTAGAAGAACAGAGAAAAATTGAAGAAGAAGAAAAAAAGAAAAGATTAGAAGTAGAAAGAAAAAGACAAGAAGAAATCTTAAAAAGACAAAAACTAATCGAAGAAGCCAGAAAGAAAGAAATGGAAAAACGTACAAGACAAATGTTAGAAGAACAACAAAATTCTGTTCTTCAACCTAAAAGACAATCTTCTGGCATAAGCTTTGAAACTATTAAAGATATTTCTGATGAAGAAGAAAAAGTTGAAGAAGTACAAGAAGAACCAAAAGAACTAGAAACTAGAGAAGCAAGAAGATTAGATTTAAATGCTCTAAAGAATGAAGCAGATAACGAAGAAGAAACTAAACATGAAGAACCATCATTCTTTAGTAATAAAGTTGATATTGAAAAAGATCTATTTGAAGAATTTAATCATACAAATGATGAACCAGATGAACACAAAGATGATGATGAAAGAAGAGATAAATTCTTCGATATGTTAGAAGAAAAAGTAAATGATAATAAATTACCAGATATGTCAATTGATGAATATATGCGTAATTTTGATGAAGAAAAAGTTGATGATGTCAGTAAATTAGCTGATTTTGGAGATGAATTTCCAACCATTCCTATGTAATAATTGAAAAGTAATTGAGGAGGTGATTACATGATAGTTATTGATGATAATGATACTAGAATTCTCAGAATGAAAGAAAGAGAATTAGAAGTATCAGCTAGCAATAGAGAAGTTGTCCTTGAAGAATATAAACATCTTGCTATAGCAGCTGATAATAGAGTATATAGTGCTATTGTAAGTAAAATTGAAGCCAACAATAACTATAGCAGTAGATCACTTTCCGAACAATTAAGCTTTTTGACAGAAATAGAAGAAGATTATGTAGCTTTAAATGAACTTCAACATAAGTTACAAAATACCTATGCTAAATATAGTGATGAACCATTAACATTATCAAAAATATCTAATATCTTAATCGATGACATTAGAAATCGTATTGCTGATATTAGTGGTTATCTAATTAGCCTTAAAAACATCGATAAAAACAATGCTGAATTAGATAGACTATATCAGTTGTTGGTAGATGAAGATAAGAAGAATAGTTTATTGAAAGAAAGACTTAACAGTTTTGAAAGTAGACTTAAAGAAGCACTATTAAAAACTGAAGGTAGAGTATATGATCAAAACGGTGATAGTGTCTATACCAGTGTTGCTAAAGAATTAGAATGGCAATTATTAAGTATTGCTAATGCCCCTGAAGATGATAGACAAAATCTAAAAGAGTTACTTAATAATCATGAATTGCTAGCTAAATTAATTGCTGAAGTTACAGCAATCAAAAATGATTTAGATGAACGTATGCAAGCTGCTAAAATATGCTATGAAACGACTCAAAATATTAATAATCGCGATATCTATGAATCGATAAAAAAAGAATGGCATATTGCTAATTATAAATTAGTCCTATTGTCATTAATCGAAATGATAGCTAAAGAATCAATAGATTATGATGAAGTAGTTGAAAAACGAAGAAGAATAATTGAAGCCATAAGCTATCGTAATCAATATCTTAAAGAATTAGGCATCAAGTATCTATATGACCCATTTGATCGCCTAGGAGTAAAAGAACAATTAACTGATTTAAATGCCTTAGGTGATAATGAAAATGTTATCAAGAATATTCGTAGAGAGATAAACGAATTAAGTGCTAAAAACGAAGAAATAAAGAATAACTTATCATTGCTTTTAGCAGATATTGGACAAGATATTGAATTATTCAAAGATGATACATCATTTGATGATGTTGAAGCAGAAATAGAACCAGAAGTAAAAGAAATCCAACCAAATAAAGTTATTAAAGTTCATGATATTAATCCTAAATTATCAATGCCAAAAGTTAGAGAAAAAACAACTGGTGTAATCGTAAGAGTAAGTGAACTTATGAGTGAAAAAATGGTTGATGAAGTTGTTCCTAATTTAGTAATTGAAGGTACTAACGATGATTTAACTGAGAACCAAGATTCAACAATTGAATTAGCTACAAATGAAGTATTTCCTGAAATTATACCTGAAGAAGAATCACCAATGGTAGATGATTTATTCAGTGATGAATCACAACCATTCATTACTCCATCATTATTTAGTGAAAAGACAGATGAAGGAATCTTCGAAGACAAAAAACAATCGATGATTGTCGATTTAACTAAAAATGATAACGATAGTAAAGTTATTGCTAAAATTAATAATGTAGATAATACCTCAAATTCTGAAGAAGATAGCTTGTCAGAAAATCAAGCTAGTGTATTAGAAACAATAAATTCAAATGATGGCTTCTGGCCAGGACCAACAATTGAAGAATCAAAAATTAGAAAACTAGAACCAGCAGGTATAGATAAAGCTGCTTAAGGAGGAATAAAAATGAGATTGGAAGTTAATAAAATAGTTACTTTAGGTAATAATGAAGAATATCTAATTATCGATAAAGTAGAAAAAGACGGAGAAGAATATTACTACATAGCTGAAGTTAATGAAGCAGGAACAGACATTAAAGATAACTATAAAATAGTTTCAGCTACCCATGATGGTGACGATATATACTTAGATGAAGTTCTAGGTGAAGATAAACTAAAAGCTATCTTACCATTATTTGTCAAAGAAAACGAATAAGGAAATGCCAATTTTGGCATTTTTTCTTGACAAAAGAATATTTTTTTAATATAATCATAATCGGTACA
>CAMZBG010000021.1 GCA_947304495.1 uncultured Clostridia bacterium
ATTCATTAGAAATCACTTCCTTTTTTCTATAACATTATATCATAATTATTAAATAAAATTTATCTCATTTGTCTTTGAATCCTATCTGATTAACTATAATCATCATCTCGTGATAATCTAACATAACCATCAACTTTATATTTAGACATTTGAATCACTCCTTTCTATATTATACCATAGAAAAACAGGATTTTAGTCCTGTATATATATCGCAAATAATTAATCTTCTAAACAAATATATTTATCTTATCTATTTTTAATTCTACTAGATAGTTTTTTTACAAAAGCTACAGGTTTACTATATATAGCATCATCTAATCTATCTTCTAACCTAGCTCTAGATTCTTCGGGTGTATCTCCAGCTCTAACAAAAGTTCCATCTGCTAGCATATATCTTTCGCCACGTTTTTTCTTTACAAATATAGCATCTTCTCCACTGCCAATCATAACTCTTACTTTTTTATTATTTGATTGTTTCCTCTTTTGTTGTCTATGTTGTTCTATAATTCTTTGTTGTTCATCCAAAGTTAATTTTTCAAATTCTTCATATGTCATTCCTATTTCATTTTCAAGAGTTCTTGAAATACTATCTAATATTTCTGGTTTTAAAGACATTTTATCACCTCTTTTTATAAAAGTTGGACTCTTGTCACTAATCAATTTATATTAGTTTTATTAGTTTATCGTTATCATTTATTTTAAATACATTGTTAGGTATTTGTTTCTTTAATTCATTAGGTAAACTATTATAATGTGGAACTATCATTTTATCACTATAATCATAACCATTATTCATAACTAATAAATTACCTGTTGTTGTATCATAATAATTCTTACAAAAAATCATAGCTCCCGCTGATTGGCCTATTATAATTCCACCTCTGTCAATAAAATCTTTTATTTTATTGTACAAATTTGAATTATTAATTGAATCCATTAAATATTTAGGTTCTCCGCCACTTAAATATAATGCATCATAATCGTTTATATCTAATTCTATAGTGTCTATATCAATAATATTTGCAACAATATTATTCTTATTTAATTCTTCTCTTGCAACACTAGAATTTGTTCTATCTTGGCTAGCTAATTTAGCATTAGGAATAATAGCTACTTTTTTACCTTTTAATACATTTATTATATCAGAATAACTATCCATATAATCATTATATCTAGTATCAATACCATAAGATGTTAAATAAATGTTCATTACTTTCACCTCATTTACTACATTATCCTGAATCTTATAGCCACTGTACCATATTTTTCAATTTCTTCATCAGAATAAAATTTCTTTAACAAAGTTAAAAATTCTTCCTTGGTATATTCACTTGAATATAATTCTTCTTCACTATAATCTTCAACTAAGTCTTCAAAAGTTTTGTAATAAATCAAATCTTCAACAATTGCATCTATACTTTCTACATCATCTGGTCTTAATAGAAATGTAATTTTATCGCCTACTTTTAATCTTCTTCTTTTTTCATCGTTAACCCTTACTTCAACTTTCTTTGTACCATGTTTTACATTTTCAAAAATATCTTTATATAAATGTATTGTCATTTGGATCAACTCCTTTTGTCTTAACTATTTAATTTCAATTATATTTATTGGATATTCAACATTATTCTTTGAATCTCTTATTATACTTATAACTGATTTGTAAGAACGTAATTCTTTTTCAGTCATTTTTTCTAATTTATCTATTGAAATCCATTTAACGTCCATTATTTCATTTTTATTAAATTTAATACTACCAGATATAATGCTAGCATTAAAAATAATTTTTAAAATATTTTGATATTCTAAATGTTGAATACATAAAATGCTATCCAACTTAACATCAAAACCAGTTTCTTCTTTAGCCTCTCTCACTGCCCCTTCACATATTGATTCATTAGAATCTAGCCTACCAGCAGGAATATTATATAATCCCTTAACTCCTTCTTTAGCTTCCTGAACCATTAAGATTTCATTTATATCATTTTTTATACATACACCAATAACTATTGTCATATCTAGTCTTTTTGTTTTTTCTGAACTCAATGTTTTATCCATTTTCTTTACCTTTCTTTCTAGTCCTTATATATTTCTTACTATAACCAAGTTCCTCTGCTTTTGATGACACAGCTTTTGTTGTCCTGTTTAAATGTTTCGCTATCTGTTGATAAGTCATAGTTAGATAATTATCTTTTAAAAATTTTAATTCCTCCCCAGTCCAAAACTGTGGAAGCCTATAACTATAACCAAGTGAACAAAGCATACCCGCAACAGCTCCTTCGCTCCTACGCACCAATAGTGCTATTTCATCATATGTCTTGCCAATTTTTAATAATTCAACTACCTTTTGCTTTTCTTCGTCAGTCCAATGCCTATACCACAAAGGATCCTCTAAACGATCACGTTTCCTTTTTTGTCGTAACCAATCTGGCTCAGTACCTAACATATACGAATCAACATTCCTAGAGTCCCATTCATTTTGATTTTTTTCCAAAAAATCCAATAAGTCATACCAAGTTACATAATAATAAGTTCTACTATTAGTTAAACGCATTTGCTGCAATTTTAAACCTAGATTAACCCAAGAGTTCATTATTCTATCCCTAGAAACTGATGTTAATTCAGATATATCGGAAACAGTTACAATATCACTATTGTTTTCAAGCATTGAACCCAAACCCATTCTAGCAGCCTTAACCTTTAATGCGAAAACTGTTCTTTTCATTTTTTTTGCCAAACGTTCTAGTTTCATATATCCCCAATTTTCCTCTAGCATTTTCTCTTCATCCAAAGTCCATGCTCGTCCACTTTGTATTAAAACAATTCCCATTCTTCTAGCTTTTAAATATATAGCATTTTCACTTTTACCCATTATTTTTGCTATTTTTTTATAATGATAAGATTTAGATAAAATTTTCAGCTGTTTTATTTGTTCCTCAGTCCAAATATTAGAAACAGGCAAGTCTAATCCATTTTCTGCAGCAACTCGACAAACTGCTTCCCAAGAACAGCCAAATTTTAATCTCATGCTGTGTGCTGATTCAACACCCCAATTAGATATAATATATTCAATCTGTTCTTCTGTAAATTCAAATTTAAGACCCCGCATAATATCACCCGGCTTTTTCAATCTGAATTAATTATAACATAAAAAATAGGATAAAAATACCCTACTTTCTTACTAGTTCACATCATTGTTAATTCTTCTATATTCTACCACCATTTATCCAAATATTTTCACCTGTTATAAAACTGGCATTATCAGATAGCAAAAATAAACATAACTTAGCTGTATCTTCTGGAGTTGCCAATCTTCCAAGTGGCGTATCTTTTAGTTTTTGTTCTATTTCTTCTTTTTTCCAACCCCTAATTGATAAAGGTGTTGGTGTAAAAGCAGGACAAATACTATTTGCTCTTATTTTTTTATCAGCAAATTCTAATGCCGTCGCTTTAGTAAAATTAATAATACCTGCCGCTGCTACACAATACGCTGGAGATTCAGTACATGGAACAATTCCTAAATGTGATGATATATTAACTATTGAACCACCATTACTCATAATAGGATAAGCATATTTAGTACACATAACTTTACCAAGTAAATTAATATCTAATACTTTCTTAAAATCATCCATATTAAAATCTTTAATAAAGCTATCAATAAATGTACCAGCACAATTTACTAAATAATCAAGTTTTCCATATTTCTCTTTTATTATATCAAACATTTCAATAACTTCATTTTCATTACTAACATCACATTTTAAAACTAATAATCTATCATTATTAAATTCTCTTTCTGTTTCTTTAGCAAGTTTCTCATTACTATGATAACAAGTTATAACAATACAACCTTTATCTAATAATTCATTTACTATTTCTTTTCCAATTCCACTAGTTCCACCAGTTATTAACGCTATCTTATTTTTCATATTTTCTCCTATATTTAATAATTTTTTATATTTCATAATTTCTTATCTATTACAGATAAATTTGTCTAAATCAAAGCCATCTTCTTCTACAATATATTTTCCTTTTTTAGTTAAAGCTGGTCTAGTTGCTGTTGGACAACATGCTTCATTCTTAAAACTTGGTAAATATGAAACATAATCATATTTATAATCTACTACACTAAATAATACTTTTTTATATGGTATTTTACCAAACTCTTTTACAGTTAATGAGCTGCATCTAGTAACTGGTTCTTTAAACACATTTCTATCTGTAGCTATAACAACTATATTATCATAGTTTACTCTTTTCTTTCTTTCGTTCCATTTACTAATTATTTTATTATATGAATCGTTAGTATGAGAAAAAGCAGCAACTAAACCCCCAATATCACAAAATAAAAATTTTTTTAAATAATCATTTTTATAATTAGGCAACGGTTTAATTTCACAATTTAAATAATAATCTAAATTGGAACAAAATTTAACAAAATTTTCAGGTTCCATATAAAAATCAATAGTTGGTGATAAAAACTTTTGGTGATAATCGTGATATAATCTTCCTCCAAGACATGTATTAGATATAATTGTTAAATTTTTAGGAAAAGAATTAATATCTATTATCTTTTGCCTATCATTATATAATTCTAATTTTTCATCACTCAATTTAAAGCTCATTTATATCACTACTCTTTTCCACTATATTATTTAAGCTCTATTTCAGCTATAACAATAAAATGATCTGATAATAGTTTTATTACTTCGTTAGATACATTTACATTATTATATACCAATATATCATCAAGTTTTCTTCCACTAACAGTAGTTATTTTATTTATTGTTCTCTTATATTTTTCAGAAGTATTAAGCATTAAATCCATAAAATTTTCTGCATTAAAATCTCCAGTAATGATATTTGGACTATAATTACTAATTGCTTTATCAAAATAATTAAATACTATTTTATTATCTTCAGGTGTTGAATCAAACACTTTATATGGAAATCCATGATGTGTCAATATCCTTATCTTTTCATTATCTAATTTGATGTCACACACCATATAACCTTTATCATATGAGTAATAAGTATTTCCTAATTTAGTAGTTTTAGATAATTTAGGATTAGGAAATAGTTCTTTTTTTATGCAAGTAAGCGGATATCTAGAAAATATTGCTATACCACAATTTGTATTTTTAACAATATTACATTCACTTAATTCATAATAATCATAATATTTTAAATCAGTATTATCTGATATTGTTTGTAAATAATTAATACTTTCGGTAGTAATTAT
Source organism: uncultured Clostridia bacterium (assembly GCA_947304495.1). The sequence goes on from CAMZBG010000021.1 coordinate 5,246, forward strand.
TTCTTGAAAGCATATAATATCTATCTTTTTGTTGTTAATAGTATCAATTATTTGATTTAATAATCGATTATCTATATTATCTACAGGTTCTTGATCTAAATATTCTGTATTATCACTTTCTTCATAAAAGCCACCACTTATATTAAAACTTGCTACTTTTAATTTCCTATTATTCATTAATATTCACCTCATAGAAATTTAGTTATATTTTTCTGATTCCCAACTTCTAAAATATATACAATTTAACTCATCGTCAAATTTTATTTCATATATTCCGTTATAATCTTCATTATTTTGCTTTAAAATCCAATTAACAATCGCTGTATTATAATTGATAGCTAAAATGTTAAATTCGATATTTTGAATATCTTCATCTTTTATATGTTGCCATTCTTTTCGCATTTCATCTAATGTAGTATATGGTTTCATAAAAGGTGTTTTTTGATAATATATAGTCTTATTAAACAATGAAACAGCCTTATCAACATCTTTATTATACCAATAGTTCTTTAATTGTTGTAACCATTGTTCAACAAATTTAGTGTTCATACGATGCTGCTTAGAAGAATAATCCACTATTGAATTATTCTTAACATATTGTGAAACATCCATAAAATTTTTATCATATACATTTGTCATTTGCCAATATGATAACCACATATCTGACCAAGATTTTCCATCCGATAATAGTTCTTTTATTTCTTGGATATTTATAGCCTGATTATTTTCTTGATGATTTAAATCGACACAACCTTCTAAATCATATAATTTACATTGAATATCACATTCTAATTTATCACACTGATATGCAAATTTAGCTTCAGGAGTCTTATGTTCATCATATTCCAAAAATAATGCTTCGATTTTATCGCCATCAATTAATGGTGACAAAATTCTATGAACGGCTTGATGTTCTATTTTTCCTTTCTTATCTTTTTTATCATCAAATGGTGTTAAATCGCCAATTAGTATTTCGCCTAATTCGTGAATAGCAATCATATATATTACTTTCATAATATCAATATCATATTGATATTCAGATTTCATACCAATAGCTAGCATCTGAACTCCATATACATGTTCAGCAATACTCTCAACCCTTTCTCTTTGTACATTCCAACGTTTCCAACCCGATCTAACAACATCTTTTAATTTATTACACAAAATATAATAATTAACTACATTTTGCTCTTTTGACATATTGCACCTCCAACTATTACTGTTACACACTTTATTATATATCTATCTTGTTATTGTATCAAAGCCATATAAAGCATATTTTTTTATAGCCCTAGGTAGTCCTGCTTCTCTAGCAATATTTAAATAGTATTTTGCTTTTTCTCTATCCTGTTCAACTCCTACGCCATTATAATAAAAATTAGCTCCTAAATCATATATAGCAGCAATATGTCCTGCTAATGCACATTCATTTATTATTTCAAATGCTTTTTTATCATCTTTAACCACAGTTCCTAATCCATAATAATAATATGCCCCAGTAACAAACTTTGCATATAATCTTTCTTCAGGTGATATATTTTCATTATTAATTAATTCTAATATTTTTGGATAAGCATCAGTTAACAGCTTAGTTCCTTGTTGTATATCTTTATTAAGTATATCTCCTAATCCCAAAATTAAAGATATCCCAAGAGAATATTCACACAAAGGATTACCATATTTAATACCTTCATTATAATATTTTAAAGCCTCTTGAAAATTTTCAGCAGCACCATTCTCCTCAAGATCATAGCTTCTGCCCAAAATATAACAAGAAAAACCATTTAAATTTTTCTTCAATTGTTCTAAATTAAATTTAATAATTTCCATATTATCACCAATATCTTCAACCAAACTAATTATATCATAAAACAAGTAGAATTAATCTACTTGTTTTTTTATTAATTGAATTGATCTACCATTATTATCTTTAATAAAGAAGCTCTCTCTATTTAAATTGCCATAAAAGATATCTAATTCTGATTCTTGACAACCTAAATCCTTAACTAATTCCATTGCTTCTTGAATGTCATCATAACTATATGCGATATGATTAAAGCTAACGTCTTCAACTTGAAATAATTCTAACGAATGACTAACATGCGTTAACGTTGCCCACTCATATTCGTCATCACTAAATCTTTTACTAAGTTTATAACCCAATTTAATATAAAAAGCTATAGACTTATCTAAATCACGAACAGTAAGTGCTATATGATCTAAATTTAACATAAAAAATACCTCCTACATTAATTATAAACACTAATATAGGAAGTACTTTTGCTACATAATTATCTTTTCAATTCTTTTTAGATTTAAATGTCTTATATCACTAGGATCATCAGAATAATGAACTATAACCATAACCATACTTTCATATACATATATCTGAATTGGTAAGATATCTCTAGTCTTATTGATACCCTTGCTATAATATTCAATTGTTATTTTTTGTTTATTATCAATTGCTTTTTGAATTATTTCAATTTTCTCTTTAATATTGATATCAATATCATCTAGATTATTTACTAATCTACAATAAGTACTAATCTTATCTCTAATACTTTCCAATTCTTTTTTGTCATTATCAGATAATTTATTTAATATTGAATCAATCTTATCTATATCATTTTTATTAAATAAAATAGAAGGTATTTCTACTTTTGAACATAGTCGATATCCCCCATTTTTACCCATAACATTTTCAATATATATTCCTTCTTTTTCAAGTTCATCTTTGTATTGTCTAACCGTCCTAGAACTAACTTCCAAAAGTTCAGATAATCTTTTACAACTATATACTTTTCCAGAAGATAATATATCTAACATTTTAATATTCTTAGATATTTTAGACATATTCACACCTCAGAATTATTTTATTTTTAATAAATCTCCTTTTAAAGGAACTACACCCCAGCCAACAAGTTCATCTTTATATGGATCATATATATCATTTATTAAATACACATCTTTTTTAAAATAAAAACCAAAAGCTATTTCAGCGAAACTATTTGCACCTATATAGTTTTCTATTCCATTCTTTGTTTCATTTATTATTAAAATTATCTTATTATCTGGATTGATTACTCTATCCAAATGAGCACGTGAAGCAATTATTTTATCAATTACTTGCATACATTCAACCGGTAATAAAACATTATATCCCATTTTTTCTAATTGATTAGCTCTTTCAACAATCTTATCCTTTATTTTCATACTACCACATAATACTATATTTTTACCTTTTTTATTATTTTTTTCCTTTGGCACCATTATCAAACTCCAATATATTGTGATTATCATCACACATCAATCTAAGATTCATACCATCTTTTAAATATTCTATAACCCTAATAGAAGAAAATATTTTTGATTCTTTTAATAAATCATCTATATTAATCCACATAGCTTTATTTTCTTCAAATTCAAGTGGCATTCCTTCATACTCATCGACAATAAAAATATCAAATTCGAAAATTCTATCAGGATATTCAATCGTATTATGTCCTATATAGTGTTGCTTTTTTATGATCATTCCAGTTTCTTCTTTAAATTCTCTTATAGAAGTTTGCTCCGGTGTTTCACCCTCTTCGATCTTTCCACCAGGAATGTCGTAATAGCCACTGTGATGCTTTTTGTAATTTATTACCACTATTTTTCCATCTTTAATTAAATATGATCTAACTGCATGTCTTACTACCTTATCCATAATTATCACCTTACTTAAAAATATCTTCCCAATCTTTAGTAATAATATCTTTAATTTTTAAATTATTGTCTTCTAGATATTCTTTAACTTTTAAATATCCATATACATAACCAGTTCTTGGTGGTAAACCTGTCTTGTTGGTATCTGCAAACATATAGAAATAATCGTACATCATTTCATTTGAATCCTTTTTTCCAATCATATGTGCTTCAACTTTATCGATATTATCCTTTACCCAATCAACTATATCTTTAGAAACAATACAATAAATATAGTCTTCCATACCTGGTACTATTTCTCTTGAATAATTACAGCCGATACCTTCAACCATAAATCTTTCACCAATAGAGTTTTCAAATATATCTCTCTTAAATACTTGTCTTCTCACAAAATGAGTATATTCATGAGCCAATAACATACTTAAAATATCCGTATCACCACAAGTAGCTTCAAGCAACAAAACAGTAACATCTTCTCCATTATACTTAGTTGAATATATAGTTGTTGTATTAAGACCAATAATTATATATATTCTATAATCATCAATTTTATATGATGTATCTTTTTCAAATGCATTTATCTTATCTGCAATAATCTTTTCAATATCAAGATTCTTATAAGCATTAATTGTTTTTTTTACTTGATTTATATAATCAATATTATTAATTTTTTCATTGATTAAATTTCTATTAACTTTCTTTGGCTTAAAATATAATTCATAAATTAAGTCATCTGAAAAATAATCAATTAAGCTTTTCTTTAAATTATTCGCATTAAATAAAGATTTACACGTATTTTTAATCATCATATATTACTTTTTCTATTGATGTCATAGTCGTCACACTCCTATATTAAATTATTTAACTTTTTTTAGTGGCCATAGACTAAAATTTACATTACCTTCAATATCAGCCTTGTCAATTAATCCCATTATTCTACTATCAGCAGATACTTTTCTATTATCACCTAATACTAGATATTTATCTGCTGGAATAGTATCACAATTACAAATATCTTTCAAACTAAAATCATCTGTTTCAAAATCATAATCATTTTCTATTTCATGACCATTGATATATAAAACATTATTACGATATTCAACCATTTCCCCTGGAAGTCCAATAACTCTTTTGATAACTTCTTTTTTTGACATTTTGATTACCACAATATCATATCTTTCAATATCATGCGTTTTATAATTTATTTTATTTAAAAGTAATAATTGCCTATCTTCTAAAGTAGGGATCATTGAATTGCCAGATACAATTACCGGTGTAACCAAATACATTCTTATCAAAACTACCACAATAACAATTATAATATATGGTATTAATTCTTTAGTTATTCTATTCATTTTTCCTCCAAAAATAAAGATAATAAACTATTACAGTTTATTATCGTCTTTCTTTAATCTTATATTGACCTGTCATAGTTCTTAAGAAATATAGTTTAGCTCTTCTAACTTTACCCTTTTTAACTACTTGGATATAGGCAATGTTTGGGCTATTTACTGGAAATGTTCTTTCAACACCAATTCCAGAAGAAATCTTTCTAACAGTGAAAGTTTCACTTACGCCACTACCTTTTCTAGAAATGACAGTACCTTCAAAGTTCTGAATTCTTTCCTTAGATTTTCCACCCTTAACTTCGATAATCTTGCAACCAACGTTAACTGTGTCTCCAACTCTAAATTCAGGAACATTTGGATTGATTTGCTTTTCAGTAATCTTTTCGATTAAACTCTTAGCCATTCGTATTCACGCTCCTTTTTTTAACCACAATCATATAAAAAAGAATACAGCGGATTGCTTCATTTATAAATAATAGCACATAATCAATAAAAATACAAGTGTTTTTTTACTTGTATTAATATATGTTAACTATTTTAATTTATTAGTTATTTCTTCACCCTCATAATATTCAGTAATTACATCATCTTTAATTTTAATTAAAGTTGGAGCTACAACTTTTAATTCAGATAATGTTTTAGCTTTCTTATTACTTTCGGTACCAACATAATTAGCATTTAATGCTGTAGCAGTATTTACTTTATAATATTTTACTCCAGATAAAGTACTGCTAACATAATCTGTTATTGTCGTTTTTTCTTCATTAAAATCATATAGATATACATAATATTCATCTTGTGCTTGATCAAATATTGCACTTGCCAATATTAAGTTTTCTACCTTTTCAGTTTCTTCCTCATCCTTCTTATTAAACCAATCTAATTCTTTAGTGATAAACAATGCTGTTGACAAATAAATAGTACAAAGTATAATCACTAAAACACAAGTTATTGTTAAATATTTTCTTATTGGTTCACCGACATTTATTTCTTCTCTTGCTAAACTCTTCCCATCTTTTTTAGCTTGTTTTCTTCTTAATTCTCTTCCCATAGTTGTTCCTCCTCAATCATTATAGCAAAAATAAGTCCATTTTGTAAAGAGGCGAAAAATAAAAAGAAGCTATATTATAGCCACTTAGCTACTGTTACTTCTCTTACTTCTTTTTTCTCATAATCATTGGTAAACTCCAATAATTTTCTAATAACCTCTTTAATTGTATCTTTACTATCAAATGATAATTCCGTAGCTTTAATTATTTCTCTTAACTTTCTTTTATATTTATTGTCACGTACATATAAATATAAACTTTTATCTAATGCTCGAACTAACAACATTTGACTCTCATCATTACAGTTTGCAGAAAACACAAGTTCACGATACCAGTCGATGAGACTTTTTGATAACATATCACCATATGGATATTCATAATGAATAATCATATCATAGTGTGGACAATTATCTAAAACTTTTTTAACATGATCAATATCGATTGTCTGTGTCTGTATCATAGTAACTATCTCCTATCTTCACCATCATTATATCTTATTTTTTCTTAATTTTCAACTTTTTCAATATTTAGTTCTTTCTTAACCTCAATAATTTCAGTAATATCCTCAATTACTGATATAAAAAGTGACAGTTTAACCTTATTATTTGTAACCTCTTTTTCTAATATAATCACATCCTTTATTTCGTTAATATTATTATTCTTTTCATATAATTTTTTCCTTGCCTCTGAAGTAGCTTTAATTATTGCTGTCTCTATCGTGTATATTTCCTCTTTGATCTTTACCTCATATAATTCACTTATAACAATTGATATTGGCATAAGCGTATTTTCTACGATTACTTTGTACTTACTTCTAAATTGTTTATATTTCTTATATGGTATTAATGGAATTTGATAATTTAATACCTTGAGTGCCAATACCTTTTTATGTTTTCCAGTTACCATTTCTTCTTGATAATATAGTGGATACTCAACATTAACTTTATACCATACTTCGCCATAGACACTTCCTTTGGCACTAGTATATATTACACTTCCGTCTGGTTTACTCATAACTCCACTTATAATAACTTCTCCCTTTTTAACATACTGGTTTACCTGTTTTACTTTTTCACCTGACATTGCCTTAATACTTGTGATTATAGCATCTTTTTTGGTAATAATTGATTGAAATTCATATCCCTCTTTTTTTTGTTCTTGTTTTCTTGGAACTAATCTAACTATATATTTAGTGCCGATGTTTTCTATTTCTATCCATTCTAACTTTTCTTTGTTATCATTTAAAATTTTATCTTTTACTTTGTCTATATAATTATTAGACTTTTTAAAGTGATACTTGGTTATATTATATTTCGTTAATTCATTACTAACTAACTTAATAATCTTTTCATCGTTATATATGATATCAATCGAAAAAATAATATTTGATAATATATATAAAAAAACTATGGCTAATATAAGACTTGATATAATAATTATATTATTTTTTAACATATCAAATAGTCTTAATTTGCCATACTTTTTAATAATATTTATTTTATATGTTTTAGAATATTTTGATAATAGATTATAATCTTTATAATAGATAACTATTTCTAAATTTTGATGATTAATTATATGCATATTTAAGATATCTATCTTATTACTTATAAGCCATTTGATATAATTGTTGACATTTTTGCCTTCAATTTTTACTTTTATATAATTGTTATTCATAATACACCTATAAATACATATGTTATTATTCTTTAATTTATACGTACTAGTGTAATCATACCTGTAATTAAAACCTCATCATTTACCATCTTAACAATAATTAAACCACTACCCTCGATAGTTATTAACTTATCTTTATGTCTAACTGATATCTTATTTAAAGTAAAATCAATAATTTCATCATAATTAATAATATTAATATCATTTTCATTAATAATTACTTTATATTCTCTATCATCCAAGTAATTATTAAATCTATCAATTATTTTCATATTTAATTATATGTTATTATCATCAAATAATGCTTTAATATCGATATCTAATGATTTAGCTAAATTATCAATTGTCTGAAGTGAAAAACTTTTAATGCATCTTGGTCCCTCTAGTCTTCTGATATATGCATATGAATATCCACTTTTCTTTGCTAATTCATATGCAGTCATTTTTTTCTTACGCCGATAGTACTTTATATTCTTTGCTACTTTTAGATATATATCATCTTTTTGAATATTAGGCAGCGATATCATTCCTCAATCTTTCTAAAATTTTCTTTTCTCTTCTTGATACTTCTACCTGATACATACCTAAATTATCACCAACTTCTTTTTGTGACATATCACCATAATATCTAGCTATAATTATTTTTCTATCATCAGTATCTAAATTATCCAATCCATAAGTTAAATCATAGTTTTCTATATGTTTATCAGATACGCCAAGTCTTTCATATAATTCTAACTCCTTACCATCTTCACTAACAATTCGATCTAAACTATCAACACTCATATTTGACATTATTGTTTCTTCAATCAAAGCTTCATCCATTTCCAAGAATAATGATAATTCATAAGTTGATGGTTCTTTCATAAGTCTTTGTGCTAATACTTCTTTAGCATTTAAAATCTTACTATACAATAACTTACTATTACGATTAACTTTAATCATCCTAAACTCGTTAATATATCTAATTACTTCACCTAATATATATGGATAAGCGTATGAAGTAAACTTTGTATTATATCCAGAATTATAATTATTATAAGCTTTAATCATTCCCATTACTGCAACTTGATATAAATCATCTAATTCAAAATAATGTTGATACCTCCCAATTATTTTATAAATTAACTTCTCATTTTCTAATATTAAATCCGTAATATTTGGCATATTATGCATCCCCTCACAAGACTTCTAATTCATCTTTAATATTTGGAACATTGTTATTTAATAATGTTTTAAGTACACTATACTTATCACAGATTATTAAACTAGAGTTATTCTCCTTAGTAAGATAGCAAACCTTAGTAAGATAATTTAAACCATCTAAATCTATTCTCTCTAGATAATTAGTATTTATAACAATATATTTAAATTTATTTAAAACAATTAATTCATTCAATTCTTTTTCGATGGCCATATAAGTTATACTATTTAATTCACCAATTAATCTAATAAAAAATACTCCTTTTCGAAATTCAAAATTTAGTTTTAACATAATTATGTTCCTTTCTATTTCAATTTAGCATAAGTTAATTATTTTTTATACATATTCGACAAACAAAGACAATTATTTCAATCGACATTTTTAACAATAATCCACGATTCTACAATAATTACCATCATCAGTATTAGTAAAACAATATATCCTTTTTTAGTGATCTTATCTATATATTTTGTTCTATATACAACACCTGGTTTTATATCAGTAGCTTCATTTGTTTCTTCTTTATCTTCTTGTTTTATATCTTCATTAATATATACATATTCTGTCTTTTCCAAATTTCTATCATAATTAATCACATAATCATTAATATCTGGCAAATAGCCATCTATATTAGTGTGATATTCATCATCATAATATTGTTTTGTTATCTTATATCTATATGTCTTTTTCTCTCTAATTCGGCATACTTTTTTAGTCTCTATATTCTTCACAAATGGCGTTATCATAATTTCTTCTTCGGTTGTTTCGTTATTGTATCTAGCATTTTTTAATATCCAATTTTCAAAAGGAATAATAACTCGCCAATGCTCATTAAGTCCATAACCTAGATTAAAGAAAAAAGCATTGATATTATCAGTAGCATATATTGAATAACGAGTATTGGCATTGATATAAAACCACAAATCATTAATATCAATTGCATAAAACAATTCCAGCACTTTAGTATTTTGTTCATTTTTAATAATATTATAATCAACTTTATTTTTACCAGAAAATACTAAAATTTCACTAAAACAAGTATTATCATTAGCGCAAGCACTTCCTATATTAATATCTATGCGAATATATTTAGTCTTAACAATTTTGTCATAAGTTGTAATTTCTTTTTCTTCAATTAAATAATCATCTTTTGAATAATTACAATATTCAGGCTTCCATTCGGTATAATCATCATATTGTATATTTTGAACATCTTCTAAGTACCCATCTAATTTGTCTTTTTTAGAATAATATATTCCATCTGTTTCTTCTTGCTTATACCATTTATACTTAATGTCTGCTATACCAGTTATATCTTCAGCTAAAACGTTATCTATTGATAAAACAATATATAAAAATATTACTAACAGTTTTTTCATCTTTGCTCCTTTCAATAGTAATACTCGTTTTAAAAAAGCTATTTTACTCTTTTTGGTAATAATTAAGTCATAAACGATAATAAAAATACCTAGAATTAACTAGGCATTAAAAAAGTAGAGTTTCATAAACTCTACTTATTTTTACATAAATGATATAAAAATACATAATACAAAGAAAGCAAATCCTAAAATGAAAGTTAATCTACTTATAAATAATTCGACTCCTCTTTCTTTTCTATTTTGAAATAATTCAGATTCACTACCTTGAATTATATTAGCACTTTCTGCTTTTCCACTTTGAAGCAAAACGATTGCTATTAATAAAATTGATACGATTACTACAGCTGTTACCATATTTCCTCCTTTTGTCTTTTGATATTATAGCATACTTTATTTATAATTACAACTAATATTGTATTCCCCATATTACATGATATTTTGCTTCTTTGCCACAGCAAACACATTTATCATCAATACTTTTTTCATCATCCAATATACATCTAGACTTACAACCTTTGATTTCTTTTATTCTATCTTCACATTCTCTGTTTCCACACCACATAGCATGAATAAATCCAGGCTGTTTATTTAGAATATCTTCCATATCTTTTAAATTATGAGCTTCAAATGTTAATGCTTCTCTTCTTTCTAATGCTCGATTATACATATCTTTTTGAATAGTTTCAAGTAAATTACTTACATAATCTGCAATATCTTCACTAGTACTGATATTCATCTTTTCACGAGTATCTCTTCTAGCTACAGTAATTTCATTTTTATCTAAATCTCTACTTCCTACTTCAATTCTTACAGGAATACCATTTACTTCAGCTTCAGCAAATTTGAATCCTGGAGACTTATCAGTTAAATCAACATAAGCTGTTATATTGTGCTCTACTAATTTAGTTTTATACTCATTGCATACTTTCATTACTTTTTCATCATTACCAATTGGAATAATTGCCACTTGCTTAGGAGCTATTCTTGGTGGAAGTACTAATCCATAATCATCTGCATGAACCATTATAATAGCTGCAATTGCTCTTGTAGTCTTTCCCCAAGTACTATAATATACATATTCTTCTTTATTATCTTTGTTAGTAAATTTAACATCATAAGCCTTGCTAAATTTTTGACCAAAATAATGTGATGTACCATCCTGTAAACATACTCCATTATACATAAGGTCTTCATTAGTTAACGTATATTCAGCACCAGCAAATTTTTCTTTTTCAGTCTTTCGACCAGTTATTGATGGTATAGCCAATATTTCATGATTAAACCATCTATAAACTTCCATCATTTGTTTTGTCTCAGCTTCTGCCTCTTCAGCAGTGGCATGAGCAGTATGACCCTCTTGCCATAAGAATTCTCTTGATCTTAAAAATGGTCTAGTTTCTTTTTCATATCTAAATACATTACACCATTGATTATATAATTTAGGCAAATCTTTATATGAAGTAACATGCTTTTTATAATAATCACAAAATAATGTCTCTGAAGTTGATCTTACAGCCAATCTTTCTTCTAAGTTTTTATCGCCAACCTCAGTTACCCATATTAATTCAGGGGCAAATCCTTCGATTAATTCCTTTTCTTGATTAAATAAACTTTCCGGTATAAGAAGTGGCAATTGAACATTAACATGTCCTAATTCTTTGAATTTCTTATCCATTATCTCTTGTATTTTTTCCCATATAGCATAACCATTGGGTTCGATTGCAATACATCCTTTTACTGATGTATAATCAGCTAATTTAGCTGCTCTTACTACATCAGTATACCATTTAGCAAAATCTTCATCACGTCTTGTAATTGCTTTATTACCATTCATTTATATCACCTCTTATATATATATAAATCACAAACACAAGTTAATTATACCATATATTCATGATATTTTAAGCACTTTTTTTGTTTTTTCGTTGACAAACAAAAAAAATTAATATATAATTTATATTGCCGTGGGGAATTAGCTCAGTTGGCTAGAGCATCTGCCTTGCACGCAGAGGGTCAAGGGTTCGAGTCCCTCATTCTCCACCATTTTTCGGGAAGTGGCTCAATTTGGTAGAGCACTTGGTTTGGGACCAAGGGGTTGCAGGTTCAAATCCTGTCTTCCCGACCATTAAAAAAATAAAGACTTGAAATTCAAGTCTTTTTTTATTTAAATATTTTGCTAATGTTTAGCACCAACAGTCTCATAGATAATACATTTATTATCTTCTAAACGTGCATTTTGATTTTCACAGTAATATCCATCTACTTTATCTGTAGTTTTATTTTTATCGATACATGCTGCATAGTCAACTAAAGTATAACCTTCTTTACATACTCTTTCCTTATGAGCATCTTGTTTTTCTTCATTTACACATTTTTTATCATCTAAAGTATAACCTTCTGGACAAGTATAACCAGTAATTGTTGGTGTGAGATAAGTAAATGTATCTGGACACAATTCCACAAAAGTATCTTTAGATTTTTCATAAATACTTCCATTTGGACATTGCCATTGATCCTCTGGATCTAAAGAGTAACATCCCCCATTAACTAGTGTATCACCATTAGGGCATCCCCCATTTATTACTGGAGCAGGTCCAACATAACATTTACCATTAATGACCATATGTGGTCCAATCATACATCTAAGTATTGGTGCTTTAGCCGTCGATTTATCGACACAATACATTTTATCATTATCAGCACCACCTATTGGGTTAACATCACCTTTTTTCATTAGTTCGCCCTTGTCACATTTATATTGTGGTGTTGCATTGATAAATTGTTTTCTTATACACATATTATTGGTTAATTCAAAATCATCGAAGCAAACTAGTTTGTCTGTTTCTTCAATCGCTGTTGATAAGTAACATTTACCCTCATATTCAAAATAACTATTTGGGCACACATTTCCCTCTTTAGGTACCTCTTCACCTATTTTTTTAACACAATTATCTCCTTCTAGTTTATAACCATCTTCACAATAATTTCCCCTTGATTTAGTTTCTTTAAGTTCACTAATCGGTTTATCTAACATTACATTTAAAGGAATTTTTTCATTCTCACTGACAATTGAATTAATATATGCCGCCTTTGCTAACGTAATATTATATTTCCTTGCTAACTTTTCATCTTCTTTAGTAACATCTTCAATCATTATGATATCCGTTTGAATATTCTTTTTATCAAACAAAGTAATAACCTTTTCTCTAACATCATTATTAGTAAATTTTCCATCTGAATATAACAAAATAGTTACAAGTCCCTCTTTGGCATAACCAGTTTCTATTACTTTATTTGTAATCATACTCAAAGTTTGATCCAATGTTTTTCCCCACAAATTATTACTAACTAACTCTCTGGCTTCGTTATTAATTGCTTTTACTCTTTTTACTTTATCATTTTTATTAAGCAAGATTTCAACACTAGGATTTATATCTAAAGTTATTTTAGATACTGTTCTATTATTATATAAATAGAACCCAATAAGAAAGATAACAATTATTAAACTAATAATTATTATTTTTTTATCTTTTTTCACATATCTTCACCTATCGTAATTATAACATAAAAATTAATAGTTGACAAAACTTAGAATGTCATAAATATCTCTCTATAATTAAAAAACTAGATATATTATCTAGCTTTTATACTATTTGCTTGTCCTGTTAATGCCATCATAATGTTCATATATTCCTCTTCAGTCAATTTAGTACCATAGAATATAGATTCCCACAAAGTTTTTCCTTCCGCTAGCATTCTTTTTACTTTTGGAAGTGAAATAATACAATCACCAATAGTTATACTAATCTTATCAGTATCTAAATCCTTAAATTCTTCGGCTGAAATAATTTCCGGTTCTACTGGTACAAGCGATGCATAATCTATCAAGTAATTATCAATATCACTATCACTTACTATAAATTCTTCTTCTAAAGGATCCATATCTTCATATGGAATATTCATATGCTGTAATAATCTAAGTCTTAACCATCTTTCTTTTGAATAATTCAATAATTCAATATTATCTCTTAAATTATCATAACATCCAAGTTCTATAACAATATCTATTTTTTCCGCTAAGTTACTATCAAGTAAAAATTGATAGTCTTTACCATTTCTTAAACTCTTATCTAAATGATATGTTTTTAAAAAGGCTAAATTAGTTATCAATAAATCTGGATTATACCAATAATATTCTGGTTGGGAAGCAAACAATTGTGGATTAAATCCTAATTGATTAATACAATCTATTGAATACTCCATCATTGATAATTTAGTATCATCACTATAATAAAGTGATATGTACTGAACCAGTTTATCTGTTGTAATAAATCCTGAAGTAATTAGTTTACCAACTCTAAGTGCAATATCTTTAGTAGTATGTTGTAAGACACGTATAACTTCAACATCTTTAAATACGCCAAAAGGAAGACTCTCAAATATTGCTTCAATTTCCTCTAGTGTATTATGCATAATTGTTTGTATATTACTTAAATCGATATTGATACCATGATTCTTTAACGTTGCTAAATAATGACTCTTTTCATCAGCATTTAATTTTTTTAACCTTTCATCTAATAGTTCATAATATGGTTGATTATGTTCATAAATCCATCTTAAAATCATCACTTTTATTTCTTCATTTTGAATTCCTTTGATGAAATCTCTTGGATTAGTTATTTCTTTAGTATCTTTTGCCGCATCAAGAAGTTGCATTACTTTCCGATATGAACGAATCATCCTTGGCTTATCCCTTTCAATTATTGATAAATTATCATCAACAGTTAAAACAAAATTTACAATATTTTCATGTAAAAATATAAAACTATCAACAGGATTAGTATCGTTAATATAACTTTTTAAATCGCGAGTACTCATTCGTTTTATCTCACTTGAATTATATCCAGCATTACAGCCAATAAATTTTGTTGCTTCGACTATACTTTTATATCTTTTACTCCTAAATCTCATTCTTTTTTCTGTTAATATAATAAGCAATATAATTGAAAATAGTTCTGGAGCAAGCTTTACCAAATCAGCAAGTACCTTTATCGTATTTCTCTCTTTATAAAAATTTCTTACTTTTTGTAAATTATATTTATATTTTTCATCTTTCATATCACTTACTGTTTTAGCAGAAATTACTGAAGATGGTATTGGAAGTGCATCTAACTTTAATTTAGCATCCATATCATCAGTAGTCATTAAATAATCAAATATTTGATTATATTCTTTTAACTCAATAATAATTAGTATGATATCAATTAGAGTTTCAGCATCAAGATATTCCATAGGTTCAAAAATATTTTTAATAACTTTAATTGTATTTTTACATGTTTCGGGGTTCATTGGAGCTGCACCTTCTTCAGGATCTATGTGAACATACATTATACATCTCAAAAAACTCCATAAATCAATATTCATTAAGTCTTCGGCTTTTGAAAAGCGATTCCTTTTTACATATTCCTTACACATATCATAACCGGCTGGTTTTTCATATGTTAAATCGTTTGCTTTATCAATCTCTTCTTGCAGTTTTTTCTTAATATCATCTAAGGCTATCATTGCTTAAGCCCCCTTTGATATGCTTTTGCTTCAACACTTTTACCAAGTTTATTCCAAAACTCTTGTAAATTATCATCGTTCATTTTCATAAATTCTTCATTTTCAACTAAGCTTTTAATTTTGTCTGCTACTTTAGAATACTCAATTGTACGACTCTCTAAATAATCTAAATAGCCACGATTTGATGTTGTTTTCTTAATAAAAATAGAAAATAAAGCATATGTATTATGGTTTAAGCGTTGAAACAATACTCTTATTTGGAATCCTCTTACTTCACATATTCCACTAAATGAATGGAATATACCATTGGTTCTGGTAAAACGTTTTGGGCTTTTAAACTTACCATTAATAATCGATTCTACCAATTTATAAATTGCATCGTTATATTCTAGTGAAATATGATCAATATCATCTAGTACAAAAATCTTACCACTTATATTTGGAGCAAGAATAATATTATTGAAAGATTCTACTGGTTCTTCATTTTTTTCTTCTTCCTCTAATAATTCATATAACATTGCCATTTTTCCCTTTTCATTTTCCATAAATTCAGTATCTGGTTCCATTCCTTCTAATACTTGAATCTCTGTCATTTCTTTCATTTCCTTTAATGATTCAGCAAGTAAACGATAAATGACAGGAACAAAATCATATGAATCTTTGGGTGGTAAAATACTTAAAAGACCTTCCATATCCCCAGCATTTAGCATTCGATATTCTTCAATACACGCTATGGTATCATCGTCCAGTTCAAACTCCTCATCTTCATCCATCATTCCTTCATCAATGATTTCTTCAGGTTCTTCTGATGTATCAGCAATAAGACTTCTAGACTGAGGAATAGCCTCAAACTTTTTAATTTGCTCTCTAATTTTAAAAGCATTCTCAACATTTGATTCAATTAGTTCTAGTAAGCTATCGCTATCACTTGTTTCTTCTAAAAGTATTTTTCTAAACATAAAAAATACCCCCTTTTTCTAAATTACATATTATAGCACAATTATTATTATTTTAAAAGAAAAATATAAAAAGACAAGTTTTAACTAATCTCAGTTTGTTGACAAAGTGATGTATTTGAAAAAATATACTGTTTTTTTCATGCAATAATTTATAAAATTTAATATTTTGGTCAAAATTGTATTGTTTATTAAAAATAACACTTGACTTTATTTAGATTGTCATAAAAAAATAGGATTTTGATAAAGTACCCCAAGTAGTTGACACACAGAAAAAAATAAGTATGTGATACAATT
>CAMZBG010000022.1 GCA_947304495.1 uncultured Clostridia bacterium
AATCAATGATTTATCTTTTTTTATTCTATATAACCAGCTGTTGGTAATGTATACATATCATCAGTTATTGCCTGATACTTAGTTCCATCGTAGTGATCCATAAATCCATTCTGAGCTTTATATATTTCTCCCGTATCAGTATTGTACACTCTCTCATATCCAAGTGTTGCATCACTTTGCTTTTGACTAATTATATCATATGAATTATTTCTCTTTTCCCAAGAATCCATTATCATGTCAGATATTTGATTATATACTTTTTGATTAGCTTGAATTGAAGCAACTAATGTTGATTCTTGGTTATTGAACCCTTTTATAAATTCATTACTAAATTCCAATGTACTAAAAGAATAATCTAATATCTTTTGATAATTATTAAATTCTTCATCTGGAGCACTCATAACTACAATATGATAAACATTAAGTGGTGATACATCTACTTTATCACTAAATAAATTCCACATATCAGTATTTATATAATACGTTCCAATTGACTTTACACTAGCTGTAAACAATCCTTGTCCCTTATTACCATTATTATCTGTATAAGTAGCTCTTAAAATATCTCCCCCAAGCATACTACTACCAAGATTTTCTACAATTGAAAAATCATTAAAGGTTGGAAAATATTCATATTTTAATTCTTCAGCGTTACTAAGTTTAGCATTACTATTCCATGCTTTATAAAAACCCTCTGTAGTCTGTGGATCGACTGCTGTAAGCTTAGAAAATACTGCATCTGGATATAATTTTGCATATGTACTTCTAGCCTTTTCACTCTTTAAAAATCCTTCTTGTTTTAATCCAAATAATAACATATACATAGGATTTTTAGGATTATATACTTTAAAACTATAATGAATATAATCAACTGGAGCTACTTCTACTTTCCATCCTTTAGGTATCTTTAAAGATATTAAACCATTGTTATAATCCTCAAAAGTAATTCTACTAGCTTCATTTCTAACTATCTTTACTCTTGGTTCTCTTGTTAAGAAAAATACCAAAATACCTATAACTACTAATACACCAATAATAATAGCTATTAACTTGTAAGGCTTCCTTTCTTTTACTATTTCTTTCTTCTTTTCTACTTTCTTTTCCTCTTTTTCCATTCTTACTCCTTTCCTACTATTGAGTTAAATATGCTGCTTTATAAATAACCCCATTTACCATATCATCACGATGTCCTATAGTGACATTATTCTGTGTATCTGTTATCACAGCCGATTCGTTGTTGATAGGATTATTTGAACTGCCGCCTCTTATAATTCCATCATAAAATCTAACTGTCTTATTAGACTCTATTCTTAATCCAACAGCTCTTGATTGAATAATTGGTGAAGTCCCATTAATTACACCATCATCTACACCGATTGTCATCGTTGCATTGTTCATTACAGCAGGATTACTTGTTGAATTAGTAATAATCGTTCCCCCAGTTATTATCGTTGTACCTGCATTATTATGAACGGCGCCTCTAACTTTATTAGTTACTGTAATATCTGACTCAAGATATGCACTGCCAGAAATCGTAAGTGTTCCCCCATCATTATACACAGCTTGTCGTTTATAACCTCTAACATTACCACCAGAAATATTCATTACTCCACCAGATTCATTATTTATAACACCTTGATCAGCAGTTGTTCCTATTGTAATTATTCCTCCAGTTATTGTCATATTTCCATAGTTTCTAATTGCTTGGAAATAATTTGATTGAATTGTTCCCCCAGAAATTAGAACTGCTCCAGAATTCCTATTCTCAAGTGTCCTAAACTGATCTCCAGAACCAGTACGCAATAAAGTTCCATTTTTAATTTCGATTGTTCCAGCATTTTCTAGTACAATTCCAGTAACCGTACTAATCGTATAATTTTGCAAATCAAATTCAATATTTTTACCGACATCTACGAAAATATTTTCGTTGCTTACATTTACCAACAAAGTTATAATTTTCTTTGTATTATCGGTTGGTACAGCGTCGACAGCATCTTGTACTGACGGATAATAATCATCACCTATTCTAGCCACATATTCAGCATTTAACCAATGTGCATAAAATGTAACTGGCCCTGTTATTACCTCTTCGGCAGTTATTTCACGACCATCAGCTGTAAACCAACCAACAAATCTATAACCAGTTTGTTCTGCCAAAGGTAAACCTCCAATTGTTGCTCCAGAAATAACAAGTCTTGTTGGTTCATCCGTAGTTCCATCACCTGGATCAAATGTTACTGTTACTTCGGTACCAGTAGTCAAAGAAACTGTATAATAAGTGGCCCCATTTATTGCCTCTTCGCTATGAAAAATACCGTGACCTGCTTCTTTGTCAGTAATTAACGTTTCATTATTTATTGCAGCCGCTCTTCCCTTAGCTATTCCGTCATAAAAATTAAACGTGCTATTATTTGCTAAATAAATGCCATAATCCATTCCTTGAATTACTGGTGAAGTTGAATCAACATTACCATCCTCTGTACCAATCGTAGTAGTACCAGCATTTGATACCGCAATACCATTCAAACCTTCCGCTACAATTGTTCCCCCAAGTATTGTCAAAGAACCATTAGCTAGTGTTTGAACTGTACCTCTTTTAGAATTGCTTTCTACAAGTGCTTTAGCACTTAAATATGAATTTCCTGAAATTGTAGCACTACCACCACCAGAAATATATATCGTCTGTTTAGTACCATCACAAATGATACTACCACCAGTCATATTTAAAACACCATTATCTTCAACATTTATAGCACCTTGAGCTGAAGCCTGATCTGTATATATCGTTCCATTAGTTATCGTTACTGTTGAAGTATCTCTAACAACATTTGATCCAGATCCTTGAACACCTCTTATCGTAATAACTGGATTATTTCCATCATTAGATAATACTAATCCTGGCATATCCAATACAATATTCTTACCTGGTGATACAATAACATGCTGTACTGAATTCTTTAACAACACAATTGTCGTTTGTGGACCATCTTTTTGTACGGCATTGACAGCCGCTTGCAATGTCTGATATTTTTGATTACCAATTCTTGCAACATATTCTACCGTATCAAATTCAAATTCTAAAACGAATGGAAAAGTAGTACTATTACTATTATATTCACCTTCTTTATAACCAATTGTAATATGAAATGTCGAAGAAATACCTAAAGTACACTGCGTAATATTTACATCATCACATAAAGTAGATCCAATATTATAATCACTTATCGTATATTCCAATTGACTAGGTAATCCAGTAATACTAACTACTCCTTTTTCATATTCTGATAGATTTGTTATTTCCACCATATAAGTAACAGTTGAATCACTAGATGGAAGACTAACAGAACTAGATACACTAAATTTACCAAATTCAAGAGAATTACTAGTACCACCAGAAGTAGAACCAGACACTTTAGCATTTGTTACTCTAACTAATTCATCAGCTCTAACAACTGCTTTAACATTCTGAATTACCATATTGGAAGCATATTCAGCATATCCTATTGATAACATTACAACTACTGCCAATATCAAAAAAGGAACTGATTTTACATAATTAATTGCAGTTTCTTTATTACGTTTTTTCATAAAAATCAACTCCTATCTATCTACTATAATAATACCACATATTGCTATTTTTAACAATAAAAAAACAGCATTTTATTGCTGTTCATTGTTATCAAAATTATTGTTTCTATTATTTAGTACTCTTGTAAGTCTTCTAATTTTTTCACTAACCGCATTATTTTGAGCAATAACATCCTGCAATTGACTATAAATATTAGCTTGCATAGCAGATAATTCAAGAAGTTCATTACAAATACTATCCGCATCACTTTGTGGTAGGATTTGGCCAGCATCTATAGCATCAGCTTTCTCATTATTAAATTCAAGTACTATATTTACTTTATGTATAATTTCTTTACCTGAAACAAGAGTTGCCATTCTAAGAAAACCAGCTATTTTATTATCCCTAAATGCTTTAAACAATTCAGCAGGAGTTCCAAAATGCTTACATATTTGTTTTGCAGCAAGATCGGATAATCCTAGTAATTCTCTCATATATTCAACTCCATCTGCTATTGGTTCACGATCTGTAGAGCCACGTATTTCATTCGATAATACCGTTCTATCATTTTCATCAATCTTTGGATCTATATGTAAATATTTGCATCTATATATTTTAGCCATTCCTCTTAATTCACTAACTAATTTTCCTGTATAACGATCGGCATAATATAAGAATTCAGCCATAGTCGTAATCTTTTCATATTCCAATTTTCTCTTAAGATTAGGTGTGCCATAAAACTCAATTTCATCGAGTCTAATACTATTTAAATCAACATCTATTTGTGCCATATTATCCCCCATTTCTTGGCTAAATATGTTAGCATAATAGTTTATTAATGTCAACAAAAAAGATACTAATTCTTTATCAGTACCTTTTCTATCCACACAACCATTAAATACATAAAATATGAAACAATAAGTAAAATAATAATCCCCGCAAATACTAAATTTAAATTAAATACCTGACTACCATAATTAATTAAATATCCAATACCCGCTTTAGATACTAAAAACTCTCCCATAATAACTCCTACCAAAGACATTCCTACATTTATCTTTAAACTATTTATAATAACATGATAATTATAAGGAATTATTAAATATTTAAGTATTTGCCATCTACTAGCTCTAAAGCTTTTCATTAATACTATTCTATGCCTATCAGTATTTATAAATCCTGAATTTATATTAACAATCGTAATAATTAATGAAATTAAAAGAGCCATAATTACTATTGAATTACTATTAGCCCCAAATATTATAATAATAATTGGTCCTAATGCAACTTTAGGAAGACTATTTAAAATTGTCAAATATGGTTCTATTACTCTATATATAAATTTACTATACCATAATATAATTGCTATAATCGTTCCCATTACTGTAGCCAAACTAAAACTAATTATCGTTTCATATACAGTAATAAATATATGATTGAATAAATTATTTTGTCTATATAAATTAATTATTATCTTTATTATTTTAGTAGGTGAAGAATAGATAAATGCATCTATCATATTGTTTCTAGATAAATATTCCCAAATAACTAATATATTTATAAATATCAATATTTGTACTAAATGCACTAGTATTTTTTCTTTTCTTATTTTCATTAAATATTTCCTATAACCATCACTTATCATTACCATCAATCTCTTTCCATACCATATCATAATACATAGCAAATTCTGGACATTTTCGATTATTTATAGGTGTCGATTTATCATTCATATCTATTTTAAATACTTTTTTTACCTTAGCCGGTCTTGCACTAAGAACTATTACCCTATCCGATACCGAACAGGCTTCTCCAACATCATGGGTTATCATAATAACCGTTTTATTTTCATTTTTAATAATTCGATAAACATCATCTGATACCGCCAATCTAGTCTGATAATCAAGAGCTGAAAATGGTTCATCCAATAATAATACATCCGGTTTTAATGCCAATGTTCTAATCAAAGCCACTCGTTGTTTCATCCCCCCTGATAAACTATTTGGATAACTATACATAAAATCACTAAGTCCATAAGTATTAATTAACTTCTTTACATAATCTATATTTGCTTTAGTTAATTTATTATTAATTTTAAGTCCCAATAAACAATTATCTAATATATTTAGCCATGAAAACAAGCAATCATTTTGAAGCATATATCCAATCTTAATATTCTTATCAATAATTATTTCTCCATCGGTCTTATCATCTAATCCACCTATAATATTTAAAAGCGTACTCTTTCCACAACCACTTGGTCCAACAATCGATACATATTCCCCTTTATTTATATCTAAAGATAATCCCTCTAGAGCAATTATTTCTTTATCTTTAGTATAATATTTTTTACATAAATTATTAATTTCAATTATCTTATTCATATTTATCAAAATACTTACTATATATTAATTTATCATAAGGAACATACTTATCTAATTCACCTGCTGCTTCAATTATTTCTTGAATATGATCCCACTCATCTTCACTAATTGTTATATTCTTCTTCCATGCTTCACCATTCTTATATCTATCAACTATTTTAATCATATCTTCAAATGTTGTATCAGGAAAATAGTCTAACATTATCTTAGCTACTTCCTTACTATCGTGTGCATATACATATTTTAGTCCTTTATCTACTGCCCTAGTAAATTTCTTAATTATATCAGGATTATCTTTGATATAACTACATTTAGCATTATAAGCCGTATATGGTACACTACCACCAAGTTCACCAATATAGGCTACTACATACCCATAACCATTCTTTTCAACCGAAGTAGCATTTGGTTCAAATAAAGTTACAAAATCTCCATTACCGCCAAGAAAGGCCCCTTCCATAGCAGGAAATGCCACTGACGTATCGATATTTAAATCTTTTTTAGGATCCATTCCGTTCGCTCTAAGTGCCCATTCAAACGTCATTTCAGGCATACCACCTATTCTTCCACCAATAACCTTCTTTCCTTTTAACATATTTAAATCAAAATTATCATATGGTTTTCTCGATACTAAAAAAGAACCATCTTTTTGCGTAAGTCCAGCAAATGTCATAACATAATCACGTGCTCCACTATTATAGACATATATTGTTGCTTCCGTTCCTGACAATCCAATTTCAGCATCTCCAGATAAAACAGCTGCCATTACATTATCGGCACCACTTGTTAAAACTATATTGACATCCAACCCCTCTTCTTTAAAGAATCCTAATCCATGAGCTACATATTGTGGAGCATAAAAAACACTATGAGCAACCTCTGCTACTGTTATTTTCGCTAAATCACCATGTTCTCTTTCTTGAACTCTCGTAATAGCTATTATTGCTAAAATAGCTACTAAAAAAATCATAATCATACATATAATTTTTCTCATTATTTACCTCCATTTTCATTTTAGTATATTCCTATTACCAAAATTATGTATTTATAATGCCCAAAAAAACTACATATTACTATGTAGTTATTTTAATCTTACTTTTGCATATACAATCTCGTGATCAGAAGTCCCTTTTGAACTTATAATTCCAGCATCATCAACATTAAAACATTCTGAAATAAATATGTGATCCAAAGTTTTATCTTCTCCGTTAGGGCTGTGCCATGTTTTATCATCTATCTCAATATGCATAATTCCGTCATCACCTATAGATTTAACAAAACTATCAAACAGATAATTACCAGGCTCCATATTAAAGTCTCCCGTCATAATAATTGGAAAATCCTGACTACGACATTCATCTAAAATTTTCTTCAATGCCTGCAATTGTTTTAATTGTACATTAGGTATCTTATAATCTAAATGGGTATTAACTACACATATAAGCCTATTCTCTTTATCAAGAATAATACCAACAGTTGCAATTCTTGGCATAAGTGAAAAAGATGCCAATGCCTTTAATAAATCAGCTATACTATCTGGTACCCAAGGCAATCTAAATGTATCTTCACACAAAAAATTAATTTTAGTAATAATACCATTACTTTCATTAAATGGTAATCTCTTTAACATATCACCATAACGATATCCACCATATAATTCATAACCATCTAATGTTAATTTCTTTTCATAATCAAAGGTAAGTTCTTGAGTACCTAGTAAATCAAAATCTTCACTTTTAATAATATCAGACACTATTTGAGGATTATCTTTTTTATTATAACCACCCAAATAAGAATTTCTAACATTAAAGCTTCCAACATTCATACTATCACGTCTTTCTTGGTTACATATAATAGCATATTCGTTTAATTTAATCAATTTTTCACTTACATAACCAATATAAAAAAGAACTCATATGAGTTCTTTTTAATTACTTATTTTTCTTTAAAGAATCTCTAATTTCTCTCAATAACAATATCTCTTCAGCAGGTTCAGCAGGTTTTTCTTCTTCTTTCTTTTTAAATTTAGCCATTAATTTAACTACAAAGAAAATACATAATGCTACGATTAAGAAATCGACAATATTTTGAATAAATTTACCATAACTAAGTGTTGCATCTCCAACCTTAACTACTAAGCCAGTAAAATCATGTCCACCAACTATCATTCCAACTAGTGGCATAAGAATATCATCGACAAGTGATGTTACTATTTTACCAAATGCACCACCAATAATAACACCAACAGCCATATCAAAAATATTACCTTTTGATATAAATGCTTTAAATTCCTTAAATGTACTTCCACCTTTTTTTACTAATTTATTTTCTTTCTTTTCCATATTTCCTCCTAACAATTCTATTGTATCACACATATTATTATTTTTAAAGATATTAATAAAATACCATTTATTTCATATTTTTACTATCTAACATATATATCCATACATTATCATCATCTATTAATAAAAACATTGCCTTACTATTCTTTTTAATTTCTCTGTAACTAATTAAAGTTTTAACTTTTTCATATACATTCAATAATTCATCAAAACTATCAACATACACGATATTATAATCTTTCTTATTATAAAATCTCTTAATCTTAATCAAGACATCTCTATGTTTATTAACTATATGTCTAAATTCTCTCTTATATCTTATTTCCTTATCATAATCAAGTACTATTTCTCTAATAGTAAGTGCTAAAAAAGATATTCCTGTAGCTAAGCTAAAAGAGCCTAAAATAAGTAACAAATAATTTAATTTACCTTGATTAGAAAATTCATAATAACTATTCCTATTATTACCCCTATTAACATTAATCTTAAACGTCTCATAGCTAAGTGGAATAATTACCCTAATTTCACTATCTTTATTCTTTATTCCGTTTATTCCATTAAAATTTATATCTTGAGTTATATTAAATACTACCTCTAAATATCCCAAAGCATTCTGCTTATATTCCTTATTATATCCATTTAATTCTTCTATATACTTATTATAATCAATATATACCCTATCACTAATATCTATATCTCTCGTATCATTATTATCAATAACTATTATCTTATCAGTAATTAACGTATCTTTTTTACTCCATATACTCTCATTTATATTATCTGTATATGCATATAGTGTACTAACAACATTATATTTATAATATCCATTTATTACCTTACTATAAAAAATATTATAATCAAATTCTAAATCTATATAATCTACATTTTCTCTCGTATATCTTTTATTCATTCCTAATGCAGTTTTATCATTTAAATACACTTTATATATAACATCATTATTTTCCTTATAACTAACTGTTAATTTATTTATAGCATTTATTCCCCTATCAAAAAAAAGATAAGCTATCGCTGTAAACATAATCATTAAAAATATATATAATACATTTCTATATTTCACATCTACACCTTCTTATCTTAAAATAATTTTAACACACTATAAATTTTTTGTAAAATAGAAAAAACTATCAAATGATAGTTTTATTCCCATACTCCTTCTGGATAT
The DNA here is from genome assembly GCA_947304495.1 of uncultured Clostridia bacterium. The sequence continues at coordinate 9,478 of CAMZBG010000022.1, forward strand.
TCACCATTATCTACAAGTGCCTTAATTTCTCTAACAACCTTATCCTTATCTTCTCTATAAGTAATTCCTTGCCATACAGCTGTTGTCTCTAACACCTTAACTGTTGCATGTCCCTTACTTATCTCATCAAAGACAACACTAGGAATTAAGAATTCACTCTTTTCTATATCATCTTTATGACTATCTAAAAACTTAGGAAATTCTTCTTCTAGACACTTAAATAATTTAGGTGTAAATCCAAACATATTCATTGATACTAAATCATCTGGATCAACTAAGAATGGTTCTCCACCTTCAAGTGGTGTAGCCATAAGCTTACCATCTACTCTCTCGATACTACTTTCTATTAACTTAGTTAAATAACCATTTTCTTGTTGACATACACCTCTTTTAACAGCTCCATTTTCTGTTAATGTATTCTTAACCATATATCCAGCCATTGCGTATTTAGATACTTCACTCTCTTCATTATTATTCTTTAAAAATTCAGCAATAACCCTAAAGGCATCTCTTCCATAAAAATCATCTGAATTAATAATTGCAAAATTCTCCTTGACAGTATCTTTACAACATAATATAGCATGTCCTGTTCCCCAAGGTTTAACTCTACCTTCTGGTACACTATAACCACTAGGTAATACATCCAATTCTTGGAACACATATTCTACATCTATATATTTTTCAACCCTTTTACCTACAGTATCCCTAAAGATATCATAATTCTCTTTCTTGATTATAAAAACAACCTTTGTAAATCCAACCTTAATTGCATCATATATGGAATAATCAATAATAAAATTTCCATACTCATCAATTGGCTCTATTTGTTTTAAGCCACCAAATCTACTGCCCATTCCAGCAGCCATTATAACTAACGTCATATATCCTCCTTTATTTAATTATAATATATCATATTATCAATATTTTGACAATATAATTAAATAGAAGTACAATTAAATAGAGGTGTAATTATGAAGAAAATATTAGTAATATTTGGAGGTAATTCTTTTGAACATTACATATCATGTTTATCCGCTAAAACTATTCTAGATAATATTGACAGAAATAAATATGATATAACCACTATTGGTATTACCAAAGATAATCATTGGTATCTATTTAATGATGATCCATCCATTCTATCTAAAGATTGGACTAAAGGAAACATTAAAGAAGTAGATAATATTATTAATTTTATTAAAAGCTTTGATAAAGTATTTCCAATCATTCATGGTAATCCAGAAGAAAATGGTAACCTTCAAGGTATGTTAAATATGTTTAATATCCCCTATGTAGGAACCGATTTACTAGGTTCTATCATTGGTTATGATAAAGCTATAACTAAAATAATCTTAGAAAAGTATCATATTCCTCAAGTACCATATTTAACCATTACCGATAATAAACCACTTAAAAGTATCGATATTGAATTTCCAGTTATTATTAAACCAGCCAAATGTGGTTCATCAATTGGTATTAATATCGCTAATAATATTAAAGAACTAAATAAATATCTAAAAATAGCCTTTAATTATGACAATAAAATAATAATTGAAAAATTCATCAAAGCAAGAGAATTAGAATGTGCTGTACTTGACTATAAAAAGTTAAACGTATCGCCAGTTGGTGAAATAAAGTCAGCTAATACTTTCTATGACTATGAAGCTAAATATGAAAAAGATAGTGATTTATTAATCCCAGCCCCAATAGCTAAAGATTTAACAAAACAGATTCAAGAATTATCTTTAAAAATATTTAAATTATTAGAATTAAAAGATCTATCTAGAATAGATTTCTTATATGACTATAATAACGATATTCTTTATTTCAACGAAGTAAATACTATGCCTGGTTTTACCAACATCAGTATGTATCCGCTTCTATTTAAAGAAAAAGGAATATCTATTAAAGATTTAATAACTAAATTAATTGAAGAATAAAAATAGGCTATGCCTATTTTTTTATACTCCTAGTATATAACCTTTCTTCTTTAATATTATCTTTCTAATAAAATCTATTGGAATAATCAATAAAGATAACATAAACATAATCACAAATTCATAAATACTAAGACCATTTGTTCTAAATACTGTTCCCCCATAATATATTAAATATATCTGCATTAAAAATACAAATGTGATTACTAATATAAACACCTTATTCTTAAATATATTAGCTAATATATTCAATCTATAAGTTCTAGCTGAAAAACTATTAAAAATACTTATATAGATAATAAATCCAAAAAATGCTGTAAGCAGATTATCATTAAAAATCACATTCGTAAATTTACTCTTTAAAAAAAAGATACACATTATTGCTGAAAAAAGTCCCGTTACTAATATCTGATTTAACATATATTTATTTATTATATTCTCATTTCTCTTCTTTGGTTTTTCATACATATATTCTTTTAAAGCTGGTTCATATGAAAAAGCAAAACCAGATAATGTATCCATAATCATATTTATCCATAACATTTGCACCACTGTAATTGGTACAGGTATACCAATAAATGGTCCAATAATTGACACACATAAACTACATAAATTAATCGTAAGTTGACATATAATAAACTTTCTTATACTTTTAAAAATCGTTCTTCCATATAATATAGCATTCGTAATTGAATAAAAATTATTATCTATAATTACAATATCAGCTGCTTCCTTAGCAACCTCTGTTCCACTACCCATAGCAAATCCAACATCCGCTTTTTTTAGTGCTAAAGCATCATTTACTCCATCACCAGTCATCCCAACTACTAAATTCATATTCTTAGCTATTTCTACTAATCTACTCTTATCTTGTGGCATTGCTCTAGCAATTACTCTTATCTTAACAAATATATCTTCTATCTCCTTATTTGTCATCTTAGCTAATTTATCATGCGTTAATGCTATATCATCATCACCAATTAATCCTATCTCATGAGCAATACCTAATGCTGTTTCCATATTATCACCAGTGATCATTATCGTTTGAATACCTGCTTTTTTAACTAAATCTATCCCTTCAATTACATTTTCTCTTACCTCATCCTTAAGTAATATAAACCCTACTAATGTCATATTGTTTTTTGTTTCCCTATCTACATTCATAGCTAAGGCAATTACTCGCATTTTATTTAAAGATAATCTTTGAATTTTCTTATAGACACTATCAGTATCAATTAGATTATACTTATTACCCAAATAATCATAATAACTATTACACATCTTAATTACTACTTCATATGCCCCTTTAACTAAATTAATCGTATGATTATTATAATTAATTTTCGTATACATATATTTAGTCTTTGAATCAAACGATTCCCTTTTAATAAATTTATAATCTACATTATATTCTTTTACATAATTAAGAATAGCCCTATCAGTAATATTACCTCCAATTACTAATTTATTATCTTTATCATATATACTCTCATTATTAATCTTCATATTAAGATTAAAATATTCTCTCATCTTATTATCAATTAAATTATCATTTATATAATTACCTTTTCCATCCAAAAATCCAACTACTGAAAGCATTCCTTTAGTAAGTGTTCCTGTCTTATCAGTAAATAAAACATTTATATTTCCAGCCGTCTCTATCCCCACTAATTTTCTTACTAACACATTATTTTTAAGCATCCTCTTCATATTAGAAGAAAGTACTAAAGTAATCATCATCGGTAATCCTTCAGGTACTGCAACCACAATGATACTAACACATAACGTAAGTGACTCTAATATATAACTAAACATTAGCCTTCCATTACTAATAACGCTAATTATTTTATCGATATCAAAATTATTACTAATTACTATCATATATATCAAATAAGAAAAAGCTACTAAAAAAGAACATATATATCCTATCTTACTAATATCATTAGCTAATTTACTAAGTCTAATCTTAAGTGGTGATAAAGTACTATTTTCCTGTAATTCTTGATTTATTAAACCATACATTGTATTATCTCCAACCTTAGTTACCCTAATCAAAGCATCTCCTGAATATACCATTGTCCCCATATATACATTATTTCCTATTTCCTTATGTATCTCCTTAGTTTCACCATTCATAACCGATTCATCAACATCAATATTACCATTTACAACAACTCCATCAGCCGGTATTTTATCACCCGTACCTAAAACAATAATATCAGAAACAACTATATCCGATACAGGAATTATCATTATCTTTCCATTTCTTTTAACCCTAGCATTAATATTAAAAGCATCCATTGTCAATTTATCAAATACCCTAATAGAACCATACTCTGAAATACTAGATATCAAAGAAGCCACAATTATTGCTAAAACAATTCCAATCGTTTCATACCAATCAAAATCTCTAAATAAAAAAACTATCTTTATCCCCAAAGCTATTAATAAAATCTTAATAATTGGATCAGAAAATGTTTCCAACAATAATTTTAAAAAAGTATCATGTTCCTTCTTTGTAAATTCATTCTTACCATATTTTTCTCTCTTTATAATTACTTCATCATCACTAAGACCATTATATTCCATAGAATCCTCCTAATAAAAAATATTAAGAGGTCAAAAAAAAAGAACAATATCTTATAGACATTATTCTTATCTTTGCTTAGCTTCACTTTCCCTAATATCTTTTCTCTTTTTAGCAAAACCTAGAGCTATTTCACTAAGTAAAGCAAACTCATCACTATTTATATCTGGGACAACTAATTTATTTTTACTAAATAATGGCATACTATTAAGAGTTTCATTACTTGGTGGTAAAGCAATAAAATTAAATACCCCAAATAACATTGAATCATCGCCTCTTGCTATTCCCAAAGATGCTAAAACAGTATCAATATCAATATTACATTTCTCATAAAAGCCATTAATATAATCGACTTTTCTCTGACGAATTTCACTCATTCTTGAAGCAATACCCTTTTCTAGATTTAACATATGTACCAATTTTTCATGCTTTCTATCGGCTGAATCTTCTTTATTTTGTAAAACAGTATACAATGCATCAACTTCCTTTTGTTCACTTTCCATATCTGCAACCGCTGCTTCACTTCTAATTACTTCATCTCTAAGTCCTACATAATTTGTTTCACTACTATACTCAAAATACTTATCACTTATTTCACTAAATAATCTAAGTAATACTATTTTATCTATTATCTCATTAGCAGATTCTATTATTTTCTTCTTTACATCACTATTATAGGTATCAAATTTACCACCACTTAAAATTCCTAAAAATCTAATTATTTCTTCCGTTTGCATAGCTTGGGCATTTTCTAGTTCAATTAACTTATCACTAACTTGTTTCCTTACTGCTAATACATTACTATAATCTATTTTATCTATTCCTAAACCCACAAGTTCCTTATTGATACTGGCAAATATTTCATTAAATCTATTTTGATTCCTATTATTAATTGTCATAACTGCCGAATATATTTCTTCCATTATATGCTTGTCAACATCGACATCCATTCCCAATATCAATTCTCTAAACACATCAGCATCAGGAGTATCTCTGTTAGCTAAAAATACTTCCATATATCTATTTACAATATCATTAGCTCGCCTATCAGCTAAAACATTATGAAAATTATTATAATCTATTCCACTTGCCTCATAAAATCTAATTACATCCTTAAGCCATTCATTCATTTCCACATAATCCATTTTTCTAGCTTCTTCACTTAAGATAGGTAATTTTTCTAATACCCCTTTAACACTTTTTAATCTAATAATATCTTTTTCCATACTATCCTCTCTATATAATTATATCATACAAATAATAAAAGAATAGCTAAAAACATAACTATTCTTTAAATTCGTCAATTATTTTACTAATTCCCCTAGCAAATAGAGTTGCACAAGTCTTTCTAGATGGTTGCATATATATATCATCATATACATTTGCATCCCCTAACATATTACTATCATACTTCTTTTCTTCAATCATATTATAATAATTAGTCAATATTTCTTTAGCTTCAGCTATTGTCTTACCTATTAATAAGTCACTTAAAATAGATGTGCTAGATATAGCTATAACACATGCTTCTCCATCATACTTAACATCTACTATTTTATTATCTTCTATCTTTACATATATATTAATATTATCAATACAACTCTGATTATTACTATTAATCATAATATAACCATCAGTTTCTTCAGGTATTCCTCTATTTCTAGCATCCTGATAATTATCTAAGATAATACTACGTTTAATATTACTATCCACTATAATATTTCCTCCCATATATGACTACTATTTTTAAGAACATTAATAAGCAAATCTATTTCTTCCTTAGTATTATAAAAACTTAAACTAATCCTTACCGTATTAGCCACATCATATACCAAATTAGTAAGCTTAGCGCAATGATTACCAGCTCTTACACAAATCTTATATTTATCTAAATATATTGCTGCATCCTGACTAAACACCCCATCGATATTAAATACCACAATTGGAGCTTCATTATCATTGTTATATATTTTAATAAAATCTAATTCACTAAGTCTATCTACCAAATACTTACGTAATTCTCTCTCATAATCGATAATTCTATCCATACCGATTCTTTCAATATATTTTATACATTCAAGTAATCCCAATACTCCCTCTATATTTGGTGTTCCAGCCTCTAATCTATCAGGTAAATCCTTAAGTTCTACATAACCATCTTTTTTGAATATTGCATTCATTCCTCCACCATATTGTAAAGGAGTCATTTCTTTTAATAAAGCAAATTTTCCATATAATACCCCAATACCTGTAGGTCCATACATTTTATGACCAGAAAAAGCCATAAAATCTATATCCATATCTTTAACATCAATCTTCATATGAGCAATACTTTGAGCAGCATCCACAACTAGTAATACCCCATTATCATGGCATATCTTACTAATTCCTTTAATATCCCTAACATCACCTATAACATTAGTTATCTGAGCTATTGATACTACTTTAGTCTTATCACTAATTACTTTACGTAAATTATCCAAAGTAATCTCATTATTTTCATTTAAAGGAATATACTTAACTACTATTCCCATATCCTTCTGCAATATAAACCAAGGTATTACATTTGAAGCATGTTCAGTCTCTGTTATTAACACTTCATCGCCCTTATTTAAGTGATACTTAAAATAACCAAAAACAATATCATTCAAACCAGCTGTTGTCCCCGTTGTAAAAATAATTTCACTCTGATGATTAGCATTGATTAATCCTCTAACCAATTCCCTACATTCATCATACATTCCACTAACTTTTAAACTATTAGTGTAATCTCCCCTATGAATGTTAGATGTATATTTATTATAATAATCATTAATTCTATCCCTAACTACATCTGGTTTTAACGTCGTTGCTCCATTATCAAAATATACCATATTACTATCTCTTAAAATGGTAAAATCTTCTCTATTCATACCTCACCTCCAATACGTATCTATTATACTTAATATTCTCATTCTTAAATCAACATCTATCTCTAACTTAGATAATAAATATCCTTTAATCAATAATTTTAAAGCATCATTATAACTAATACCCTTACTCATTAAATAAAATACATCTTCATCTTTAAACGTTCCAATAATAGATCCATGTTTAGCAATTACATCTTCTAAATCAATATACATATTAGGACTAATTTTAGCATCACAATCTCCCATAGTTACTATCCTTGTATTCTGATTTAATATTGATTTATCTGCATTCCTAGGTACTTTACTATTAACTATAAAATGAACATGACTATTTTTAAGTGCCACTGATTTATTAACAATATTACTCTCTGTTTTCTTATGCTTATGATTAATATTAATTATATAATCTTCTACTCCTCTACATATATTAGCAATATAATAATCTACTTTACTTCCCTCATTACATAACTCAATATCATTATTTTCATTAACACTTAGATTATCATAAAATTTAATTACCTTAAGCATTCCCTTTTCTATCATATATTCATTATTGATAACTAATTCTCTATCAAAACTACTTTCAACTATCTTAACATTACCATTAATAATAAATTTAATATGATAATTACCATTATCTATATACTCTAACGAATATTCACCATCATTATCTATCTTTATAGTATTATTTCTACACTTCTTATCATCTAAATATATCCCATTATTACCTACTAATATCTTATTCATTTTATTCTTCCTCAGTAATAACATTTGACTTAGATAAATATTCAGTATATCCTTCTTTTTCAATCTTTTCTGATAATGTATAATCACCTGTAGCCACAATATGTCCATCTGTAAGTACATGCACATAATCTGGCTTAATATAATCTAATATCTTTGATAAATGTGTAATAATTAAAATCGATGTATTTTCATTTTCTTTCTTATACTTAACTATATTCTTAGCTACGATCTTTAAACTATCGACATCAAGTCCAGAATCTAATTCATCTAATATTATAAATGAAGGTTTTAATAGCTTTAATTGTAATACTTCATTTTTTTTCTTTTCTCCACCAGAAAAACCTACATTTAAAGATCTATGTATCAAATTCTTATCCATCTCTAAATCATCACTTGCTTCTTCACATTGACGAATAAATTCATATAAGCCTACTTTTTTACCTTGATGACTTGACATTGCTGTTCTTAAAAAATCCTGATTACTTACTCCATCTATTTCTAATGGATATTGCATAGCTAAAAATATTCCTAATTTACTTCTAACATCAACTGGCATATCAGTAATATCTTCATTATTAAATATAATCTTTCCACTATTAACTTTATAATGATTATCACCCATAATAATTCTTGATAATGTCGATTTTCCAACTCCATTAGGCCCCATAATAACATGGATACTTCCATCTTCTATATCAAGATCAAAATTCTTTAATACTTCTTTTTCATCGACACTAGCACATAATTTCTTAATTGATAACATACACATCACCACATAAATTATAGCAAAAAAACCTATAAAAATAAAGATAATTCTTATATTCTAAGAATTATCTATTATTTCTTCAATAATACTTTGTATATCACTTTGATACTTTATTTCTAACAAATTATATTTCTTAATAAAAGTATCATAGTCTATTAAGAATATATCAATATAATTATTAATTACTTCATAGATAAAGTCACATTCTTTTAAATTTAAGAATTCTATTATCTTACTCATATTATCTGGATCTATATTTTTTAACACATTAGGCTCAAATTTATTTACTATATCATTAATATCTATCATATTTTTTTCTTAACCAACTTCTGAATATCTATTCCATATGTTTCACGTAAACGTTTCTTAGAACTACTTAAAATTGGATTTAATCTACCATCTATAACCAATGATATTCCATTATTTAATATATATTTAATCAATGCCTCTAATAATTTACTATTAATTCTTAGTGATGAAACAGTTATATAATCATCAATATAATATTTTTCAAATATTTTAATATTCCTATCTATTTGTTCCACCGTAATATTAAAAATACTAGGTCTTAGCAAATGAGCATATTTAAGGTTATCCCAATGCTTTAAATGTATTTTTTCCTTTACTGTTTCGCTATCATTCTTAAATATATTAGGTGTTAATAATTGTTGAAATCTTGCATCATTCCATTCTGGCATATGCAATATAGCTTTAATTTCAGCGGAACTACTAGACCATATTGATGGTGTAAGTAATGACTGGAACCTTGTATCATTCCATTCTGGCATATGCAATATAGCGTTAACTTCATCGTAGTTCGTTGTCCACATATTTGGTCCTAACGCTGCCTGATATTTTTTATCATCCCATTCCGGCATATGCAATATAGCCTTTATTTTATCATAACCACTAGACCATATTGATGATGTAAGTAATGGTTGAAATCTTTTATCATCCCATTCTGGCATATGCAATATACTAATAATATGTTCATAACCTTTACACCAAATAAGTGGCGTAAGTAATGGTTGAAATCTCTCATCATCCCACTCTGGCATATGCAATATAGTTTTAATTCTATCATAACGTTTTTGCCAAATACTTGGTCCTAATGCTGCCTGATATTTCTTATCGTTCCATTCTGGCATTTGTAATATATCGACAATTTCATTATAACTAGCTTTCCATATAATCGGTGATAATAATGGTTGAAATTTTTCATCATCCCATTCTGGCATATGCAATATAGTTTTAATTTCATCACAATTCTTTAACCATATATATGAATTGAATAATGGAGCATAGCGTTCTTCATTCCATTCTGGCATAGTTATTATCTTATAAAATTCATCGTAACTCTTTCTAAACATAACTGAAGATAAAACTTTTTGAAAATGCTTATTATCCCATTCTGGCATTTTAAATACTTTATACATATCTTTACTACGCATATTATCACCTCAATACGTGCCTAATATTTTATAATAGGATATAAATAAAGTCAACAAAAAAGCCTAATTTCTTAGGCTTATACATACCATGTCTTACTAATATCACAGCTATCACTATATGGAGTTGGATTAGGTTTATCAACTGACGTTAAAATAGGCATCTTAAATGCAGTACCAAATAACATACAATGACCTGGAGTAAGTGTCTTAATCTTATCCATTGTTCCTTCACCAAGTCCTGGAACTGTATCTTCAACAAATTTAATATCGATATGATTGAACATCTTAAATACTGCAAAATTAGAGCATTGACTAATCATTGTTTCACTAATCTCAGATGGTCTTTGACTTATTACTCCAAGTAATATACCATATTTTCTTCCTTCTTTAGCTATCCTATCAAAAATATTATATCCAAGTATTTTTGAATCTATATCATTTTGAACATATCTATGAGCTTCTTCTAAAACAATATGGAATGGCATAGATGCTCTATTAGGAAGTAATGTAATATAATCAAATAATATTTTAGAATATATTTTAACTATTACTTTAGCAAATCTATCATCGACATAATTAATATTAAAATTAATTACTTGACACTTCATATTACCATTAACATATAACAAATATCTAATATATTCTTCTTTAGTCATATAAGTACTACAATTAAAATAATTTACATAATCACTATTAATTAAAGAATTAAGTCTAACCTTAAGAATATTTGCATAATCAAATACCTTATTACTACTAAAAACTCCTTCACTTATTAAAGCAAACTCTAAAGAAGTATAAAAATCATTTATTGAATACATATAAGATCCATCAGGTAAACTAAGTTCAAAAGTATTATTACAAAACTGTTCTAAATAACTAATAACAATTTCTATATCAGCAAACTTACCAGTTTCATCTACATATATACACTGTCTAATACTTCTTGTCCATCCACCCTTAGTTAAATTAATATCCAAATTTATATCTTTAGTACTAAATTTAGTTAATATTGTCGTAATCTTATTTCTTACATCATTATGATTAGAACCAGAATAGATAACATCTAAAATACTTCTAGCAATAATATCATTCTTCTGATTAATTATTTCATCTTCCTTACCACAGAAGTAAGCAACTAATTTTAAAGCCTTCTCTACAATAGGAATCTGCCTCAAATCATCTACATCAAGTAATAAACATATATCATCTACCGATAAAAACCAAAATGGTATAAATAATTTTTCATAATTACTTTCCTTTAAATTAGTAGTAAATACCCTATAATTTAAATTATTATTTACCTGTCCTATATTACTAAATGCCTGTTGATATTCTCCATATGCATCAAATAAGAAAATATTAGTATTTAGTGGTAATCTTTTAGCATCATAAAATATTCCTTGCAATAATCGCGATACAAAATAACTTTTACCACTACCACTATTACCTAATATTGCAAAATGACTAGAAAAGAAATTATTAATATTTAAACAAACTGGATAATTATTATATATATATGATGAACCAATTCTAATTAAATCTTCATTTTGACCAACAGCATATATTAAATCTAACTCCTCTTTAGTAGTCAATCTACAATCACTACCAAATGGAGGCATAGTTAAATTACCAGGAATAAATCTATTATCTAATATTTCTCCAACTAAACTAACTTCCATCATGTTAGTTGACATACTGCTAACTTCACCAATATAACGATTGCCAAAAGTAACATTTTTGCCAATTAAATTATCAGTTTGATAGATATTGATACTTAAACTAACATAAACAAGTTTATTTTTAATACTAATAATCTTCCCTATCATATTCTTTTCTCCTAGTATAATCATATCACTATTAGTATTTTTTGACAAGAAAAAAAATCTAGTACAAACTAGATTTTACAATCATAAATGGCGCCTGATGTAGGACTCGAACCTACGACCTATCGGTTAACAGCCGAGTGCTCTACCGACTGAGCTAATCAGGCAAAATTTCGGATTGCTAATTAATTATATAATAAAATATTCAAAATATCAACCCTTTTTTTAATATTTTCCTTATTTTTTATATATTTACAAAAAAAGAGCTTATTTTTTATAAACCCTTGTTCCTACTTTTTTATCATCAATAATATCTTTTAG
>CAMZBG010000023.1 GCA_947304495.1 uncultured Clostridia bacterium
CCCTAGACCCACTGATTAAGAGTCAGTTGCTCTACCAACTGAGCTAACAGCCCATCAATTACTAGATGTCTTTGCAAAGACAAATAAAATTATAGCATATTTATTATTATTTTTCAAGCCTTATTGTTATTTTTTTTCGTATGAGTAATAATACTATCTTTCATCGTAGGATCTCCTACTTTATAACCAGACATACCGATAAATGAATCTAAGAATGATTCAGGTAATAATTTTAGAACATAATAGATATTGTATATACCATTTTTACCAACATAATTAGGTTCAGATAAATCAGTATCATATAGATAAGCAATTAACATTTTTCCTTCTTCTGATAAGTTATTTAATAATCTTTCAAATAAACTACTCATGGCAAATAGGTTATAATATTTCCCAATATTTGATAACCAGATATTATTGTATTTAATATCAGAATTATAATCAAAGACATTTCCTATTTCAAAGTTGATATTGGCATTAGTTATTTTATGGGCTAATATTTGGTAATATTCATCGTTTATTAGATATGGAATAGTTTTAGTTATAACTCTAGTTTCGTATTCTTCAGCTGCAAATAATTTGTTTCTAATTATTTTACCGTTAGAATATTTAATAAATAATTGATCCCAGAAATAACAAGATTCTTCACTAAAGGTATTTAATAATTCTCTTATCATAATATATGTAGTAATATTAAAGCAAGAACTGTTGAATTTACTATTATGAAAAAAAGTTAGAAATTCTCTTCGGTTAATTAATGGCATAGCAGCCATTTTTAAATCGGCATATTCTTTTGAAAGCGGACAAATATCATGAACTGTTATTTGATTAGCTCCAGCTAGATTGGCACTCAAAGCTTGATCAGCAGATGAACCTACAGTAAAAAGAGATCTATCTTTTAGATCAAATTTTTTGATATAACCAGATATGTTTTCAGTAGCAAACGGATATATTTTATTGAATCTTTCATGTGATGCTGGTATATAATCATCACTACACATAGTAATGGCTAAATTTATTTTTTCATCAATACTCATAATAAATACCTAAGTTGGCATTATATATCTTAATGAATAAGATTGTCAAGAATGCCATATGATAAGATCATCATTATAATACCAGCCATAATGACACCTAAAATAGCATATAGCATAGCTTTTTTCTTATCCATGTCTAATAAGGCAGCAATTAAACAACCGGTCCATGCTCCAGTACCAGGAAGAGGAATACCTACGAATAAGAGAAGACCAATATATTGTAATTTTTCTATTTTATCTTTCTTACTCATAGCTTTTTGTTCTAACTTATCAACTAATCCTTTAAATAGTTTGGTCTTTTTTAAGTAATTAAAGATGGGAGTAATTAACCATAGGATAAAAGGAATAGGAATTATATTACCAATAAAACAGATAATGAAACTCTTAAGACCACTAAGACCTAATAAGGTAGCAGCGATAAGGCCTCCACGTAGTTCTAAGATTGGCATTAAAGAGATAATAAAAATTATTAATTCTTTTCCATATTTCAAACTAGTTAAGCCACTAAAAGCATTAACGAGAATTTCTGCTAAATTATTTGTCATAGATACCTCCTACATAAATAAAGCTACTAAAATAGCAATAATACATAATATTAAGATAGCCATACTTAGTTTGCTTATTTTTATTCTCTTAAAATCATTTCTTGGAATACTAGTAACAGTACCTTCATAGATAAGACCAGGATGACTTACTTTGCTTGGATCATTTTTGCTGATGATAGCAAATGAAGTCCCATCATCCATCTCAGAATATTTAATATCTTTATCTAATTTCATAATAAATAAGAAATACATGATATCACCAGCAGCCCCAGAGATATTTAGAATTGATAGTAAAACTAATATTGGATAGGAAAAGATAATTCCTATTATATAAGTAACGATACCAATAAAAAATAAGGGATACATTAGGGAAAATAAGATATTCTTTTTATCTACTTCAGTTTTACATAAACAATATAAGACACTTTTTTCTATTTCCATACCAAAAGTTATCTTTTTAGGATCAGCACCATTTATGATATATCCTAGAGCATGTAATAATTCATGTAAGATAAAATAACCTATCATAAGTGGTAATAACATAATGATAAAATTATCATTACTAAATAGCATTAACATTTGATCAAAGATATTAGGAAATAAGAGATATGTAAATAAGAAAGCTAGAAGTAATAATACAGTAGATAAAACATTTAATATAGTAATATTAATTTTAAAAATATGATATTTCATAGACACCATCCTCTAGGTAATTATAACATAATAGATAACAAAATAAAAGACTATCTAACGATAGTCAAATTATTTTTCTTCTTTTTTAGTTGCTTTCTTTGCTTCATTTGCAGTTACTATTTGTAGAGCTTTTTCATAAGTCAAATCAAATTTGATATTATCTAAAGAAACTTCTTTTAAGATATCTTCTTCACTAACTTTATACATTTCAGCCATTTCTTTTAATTTAGCTTTAGCTTCTTTGTCAGTTACTTTTATTTTTTCTACTTTGATGATTTCTTTTAATAGATAACGATATTTAATTCTCTTTTCGGCATCAGCTTTCATTTGGCTAGTAATATCTTCTTTCTTGCTCTTAGTATATTCATAGTACATTTCTTCACTAACACCTTGCATACTCATTCTTTGCATAAATTCACGATACATATGCTCTACTTCATCAGCTACTAATTCATCACATAGTTCTACTTTCATGTTTTCTGATGCTTTATCTAAGCATTTTTCTTCATATACATGTTCATTTTCATGTTCTTTTTGGCTGGCTATTTCTTCTTTGATTTGTTTTTCTAAAGAAGCTTTATCAGTAACACCTTCCATAGCTAAATCTTCAAAGAATTCTTTATCTAGTTTAGGAACTACTCTATTTTTAATTTCATTAACTTTTACTTTAAAGGTTACTTTTTGGCCTTTTAATTCTTCAGCTATATAGTCTTCAGGGAAAGTTAAATCGATATCTTTTTCTTCACCCTTTTTCATACCAATTAAAGCTTCTTCAAAGCCAGGAATAAATGTCTTACTACCAATAGTTAGGGAATAATTTTCAGCAGTACCGCCATCGAAAGCAACGCCATCTTTCATTCCTTTAAAATCGATAATGGCAATATCACCATCAGCAATAGCGCCATCTTTTTCAATCACTTCAGCATAGTCTTCAAGTAAGTGATGAATTCTGTGGTCGATTTCTTCTTTAGTTACGGTTATTTTATCTTTCTTAACGCCTAAATTAGTATATTTTCCAAGTGTTACTGATGGTTCAACAACAAAGATGAATTTTACTTCTAACTCTTTTTCATCTACTTTTACTAAATCTACTTTAGGTTCGATAACCGGCATTATATTTTCTTTAGTAAGTAATCTTTCATATTCTTTTTTGATAGCCATATCAGCAGCTTCGTATAGAATATCTTGTTTACCATATTTTTTCTCATACATGCTTCTTGGTGCTTTTCCTGGTCTAAAGCCATCTATTTTAGCATCTTTACTTACTTTTTCATAAGCTGTATCTTGTAATGTTTCCCACTCTTTTCCTTTTACTTTTAAACTATATTCTTGTTTCATTATATACTCCTTACTTAATTTCAACTATTTCAACTTCATAGCTACCATTAGGGCTTTCAACTGTGCAAACTTCTCCAGCTTTATGTCCCATAACTGCTTTAGCTAATGGGCTTTCATTTGAAATTTTATCATTAGATGGGTCAGCTTCTTTAGAACCAACGATACGATATTCTTCGGTATCATCATCATCAACATACTTAATAGTTACAGTTGAGCCAAGACCTACTTTATCAGTATCTCTCTTTTCTATAAGTTCTGCTTTTTCTAATAAAAGCTCTAATTCTTTTATTCTGCCTTCTACTTGTGCTTGTTCATTTCTAGCCGCATCATAGTCAGCATTTTCTGATAAATCACCTAAAGCTCTAGCATCCTTTAAGGCTTTAATAACCTCAGGTCTCTTTACTTCTTTTAGATGACTTAATTCTTCTTCTATCTCTAAAAAACCTTCATTCGTTAAATATACTTTGTCACTCATATTTTCACCTCTTTTAACATTTCAACATTTTACTAGGTATTTAACATTTTGTCAAGTAGAAATTTACAAAAATTTCATTTATATTATTATTATATGCGAACTCTTAACATATCGTTTTCTTTTACTGGTACTGACAATCTAAATTTAATTTTTTCTTCTGGATGTCTGCTAGCATCTAAGATGTTGCCATCAATATCATATATTTCATCTAGAGTAAAGGCAATTGGATCACCTTTAGGAGAGATAATTTCTACTTTATCTCCTGGCTTAAAATAATTTTTAGATACGACAGTTACATATTCACCATCATAATCAGTAACTAAGCCTAAAAAGTCTTGATTACTTACTTCATCTCTTCCGTTATAGTATTGTTCTTTTTCATCAGGAAAACGATTAAAGAATTGATCACAACTATCTCTATTGGCTACTCTATCTAATTCTTGTTTATATTTTTTTAATTTTTCATCAGTCATCGTACCATTATAATATTCATCGATAGCTCGACGATAATTATTAATAACAGTAGCTATATAGTAGATACTACGCATTCTTCCTTCTACTTTTAAGCTTTTAATACCGATATCGATCATGTCTGGGATATATTCTAACATACATAAATCTTTTGAGGCCATAGTAAATTTAATATCATTTGATACTTTTTTACCATCTTCAAGCAAATCAAAATCCCATCTACATATTTGAGCACAACCACCACGATTGGCATCTCTATTAGTAAAGTAATTAGATAAAACGCAACGACCGGAATAACTTGCACACATAGCTCCATGAATAAATACTTCGGTATCTAGTTTGGTTTTATCAATTATTTCTTTAATTTCTTCTTTAGATGTTTCTCTTCCTAGGACAACTCTCTCGGCTCCCATTGTTTTCCAAAATTTAACAGCTTCATAATTAACTGTAGAATATTGGGTAGATATATGAACAGGAATACTTATATTATTTTCTTTTAAAATATTTAGAACTAATGGATCAGATACGATGATAGCGTCTACACCACAGTTTTCTAAATCTTTTAAATATTCTTTTAGGCCATCAATATCTTCATTATGAAATACGATATTAACGGTTACGTATACTTTTTTATGCATTTTATGAGCATAATCACATGCTTCTTTAATTTCATCGATATCTAGATTTTTGGCATTAGCTCTCAAACTAAAGTTGCGGCCACCAAAATAAACAGCATCGGCTCCATATAATAAAGCTATTTTTAATTTTTCTAAATTACCAGCAGGAGATAATAATTCTATTTTTTCCATATACTCACCTACTTTACCTTATATATTGTTTTAGTATTGAAAAAGCCAATATAACTATCTGGATCACTTTCATGATTTATTACTTTATCGACAGCTAAATTAAATTCTTTATCAGATATTTTATTACTTCTCATTACTAAATAATCTATATCTTTTAATTTATCTAAATAGTTAATTAAACTGATAATTTTTTCAGTATAAACGGTAGTTCCATATGTTTCTTCTTCGATGGGATAAGTAACGCCAGTATCACTGACAATTGAATATGCCGCATTTTTTTTCTTTTTACCAAGATATTTTAAATAATTTGTTATTAAATATCTTCTTGAATAAAATATGGGACTATAGCCATAAATCATAAACATGATATTCATACCACTATGTTTTTTTATTTCTAATAATTCATCACCGGTAATATCTTGGGTTATATAACTACCACCAATACCTAAATTATGATAGAATTTATTAGATAAGCTGCTAGCATTTAAATGATCTTGATAGATTACTAAGCTATCAACCATATTATATTCTTTAGCTATATTATATACAGCCATATCATAAAATAGAATCTTAAATGGCAATGTTTTTAATTCTAACATAACTTTTCTCAAATAATCTATATCACTATTATGCATTAATTTATTGATACTTACGAATACTTCTTTGCCTTTAAAATCAATTTTTTTGATATCTTCGACTGCTAGATAGAAGGAATCATTAACGGATAATTTAGCGATGGAAATAATTACACCATCAATATTTTTATTTAATAAATTAATTAAATGTTCTTGAGAATTAGCACTAACAATTATTTTACTCATTATTTACATCCTCTTTTCTTCTAGAGATAGATAATCCATCGCCTACAGATATATATTCAGTTACATAGTCTTTGTTATTATCAAGAAAGGCTATATAAGCTTTAATTTTATTAACAATACCTCTTTGGTTTTTAGTTTTTATTAATTCAGGATTATTAACTAGTCCATGAAAGAATAAATTGTCGGTTACTATTATACCATACTTACTTAGATTAGCACTGTATTTATTGAAAAAATAAGTGTTGCTACCTTTTGATGCATCGATAAAGATTAAATCATATTCTCCATCAATATTAGTTTCTTTGGCATCACCTAGAATAATATTTATACGATTATCTAAGTTATATTTATGGATATTTTTAACGGCTTCATGATATCTATCTGGATCTTTTTCAATGGTTGTTATGGTTATATTATCGTTGACAGATGCCATTTTGATAGCTGAATAACCAATAGCAGAACCTATTTCTAAGATGTTTTTAAGATTATGTTCTTTAATGTAATTGCATAGATAATTGATGCCATCTGAAAGCATTATAGGTATATTGTTTTTTCTGGCATATTCTTCCATATCTTTAAACATAGTATTCCTCCATATTTACAGAAAAAAATAGGGTTTCTTTCCCCCTTATATTAGTATTTTCCTTCGCGTATTAATATAACATATTTTTTATTAACTGTCAATTTTTACAATAAAAAAGGATTATTAAAATCCTTTTATACACACCAATTATTTTCATTTTTTAATTTTTGAATAGTATTATAGTGTCCAGTTGCATCTTTATTTAAATATGTCTTACCTTTACAATCAGCTACGAAATAGTAATAATTATGTTTAGTATAATTGATTGAACTATCAATTGATTCTTTACCTGGATTAGATATCGGTCCAATTGGAAGACCTACATATGAAGTACATCTTGTATTATAGGCATTGTCGCAGGTATAGAGATTTTTGTTACCATTTAGTGATTGTTTAAAATCATCAATTTTTAGATAGTAATAAGTAGTTACATCACTACCTAATACCCAGCCATCTTTGATACGATTATAGAATACACCAGCAACTGAAGCACGGTCATCAGCACTAGCTCCTTCTAATTCAACGATTGAAGCTAGGGTTAGAATTTCATGGATATTTAATTCTGATGATGATATTTTATCTTTATATGGAGTTAATTGTTTATCCATTTCGTTTAACATAGTTTCAATGATATCTTTAACGCTGACATCTTTATTTAAGAAAGCATAAGTATTTGGAAATAAATATCCTTCAAGGGGATAATATATTTTAGGGTTTTTAATGCTATCAGTTAAAAACCAATATTTAGTGATCAAGGTATCGATATATTCTTTATCATTCATTACAGCCATAACATCATCGTAGCTATTATTGGTTTCTTCATCGATTACTCTAGCTATTTTTCTTACGTTAAGTCCTTCTTTAAAAGTTATTTTAATAGCATCAGGGTTATATGAATTACCTTCTTCAAGAACATCGATTATTTCTTTTAGTTTCATATTTTTATCTAATTCATAAGTAGATGCTTTTAATTTTTTTACATTATTTAATTTAACATATATTTTAAATATTGTTGTATTTCTAATTAGACCATTTTCATATAGTGTTTTACCGATGGAATAAATACTTCCCTCTTTTATTTCAACAACTACTTTTTCGCTATTTTTAGACATAGCGGAAACTGAATAGTTATAATAAAAGGCCACAAGAAAAATACAGGCAAGTAAGATTGCTAAGATAATAACAATTATTTTATACTTCTTCATATTTGTTATTCTCCGCTTTTCTCTGTTTCTTCTTGGATTGACTCTAGGATGGTTTCAATTACTTTCCATTCTTTTTCACTCTTTATAGGAAGTAATTCTCCACCTTTTTCAGTTTTATTATAAATAGAAGCAAATACTCTAACATTACCTTTATCATCTTTTGAATTATCGGTATATACGATATATTGTTTTTTTGTTTCTTCAGATTCAAAAGTAAATAATGGTTCACATTCAACTTTTTTTCCTTTATCATCTAATACAGTAAATTTTTGTTTTTCTTTCATTCTTTTTCACCTCATCTTAATCGATCTAAATATCCTTGAAGGATAATGACAGCAGCCATACCGTCTACTTTATTCTTTCTTTTCTTTCTTGATACATCAGCAGCAATTAAAACATTATTTGATATGACTGAAGTTAATCTTTCATCTTCCATAATAACTGGAAGAGCTAATTCTTTTTCTAACATCTCTTTAAAGTTTAAGGTAATCATTGCTCTTTCTCCAATAGTATTATTCATATTCTTAGGTAAGCCTAAGATTAATGTTTGAATATCTTCTTTAGCAATTATTTCTTTTAATGGTTCTATTAAACTTTGATAGTTTTCATCTTTAAAGTATAATGTCGTATAAACGGAAGCAATTAGATTAGTTTTATCACTTATGGATATTCCTAATGTTTTGCTTCCTAAATCAAGTCCTAGATATCTCATTGTAAGTATTCTTTTAACATACTTTCTAAAAGAAGTGTTCGATCAATCTTGGCTATTTTGTTTCTATTTTTATCAAATAGTGGGATATAACCTAAATCATTACTAATTAGGTAACCAACAATTTGGGTTACGGAATCATAGCCTTTTTTCTCCATACTTATGCTTACTTCTTTAATTATTTGTTTAATTTCTTCTCTTTCCATTAAAAATCACCTTAACTTTATATATTTATTTTATCATATTATAAAATGCTTATCAATATTTTATTCACAACTAATGCCTTCAATTTCGATATAGCTAACGGTATAATTAGTATTTAAATAGGCACTTATCGTTACCGAAGATGATGTGATAGTACTTTTATCCATAGGATTTATAACAGGCCCTTTTAGATAATTTTGGCTTAATAAATTATCTAAGGAAATAGTAGCTACACTATCAGAAACGGTATTGACAAAATCGTTATTGTATCTATTATCACTGGCATATTCTTTGGCAGCAGTTTTAATATTATTTATTAGGGCACGACAATTATTTTTGTTATTTTCTTTAATAGCTGCGGTAACAGATACATAAGAAATACTCATAATAATACTTAATAATAGTATCGTTAATAATAGTTCAATCAAGGTAAATCCTTTGTTATTCATCTTATCACCTATATATTATTATATAATATTTATCTGTTTTTTAAAAGTATTTATTAAAAAAATTCCTATTATTAATAGGAATTTATTTAGCAACAATAGTTACTATTTTATTTTTAATAACCATTATTTTAATAACTTCTAAGCCTTCTGTGTGTCTTTTTACATTTTGATTTTCTAAGGCTTTTGCTTTGATAGTTTCTTCATCATCGTCATTGCTTATTAAAATGGTTCCTCTAACTTTACCATTTACTTGAACAGCTATTTCTTTTTCTGATTCTACTAATTTAGTTTCATCATAAGTTGGCCATGGTTCATAAGTTATAGTATCTTTATAGCCAAATTTTTCATGCCATATTTCTTCAGTAATATGAGGACATATTGGATTAAATAATTTTATAAAGCCTTTAGCATATTCTGTTGGGAAGACATCTTCTTTAATGACAGCATTGATAAAGATCATCATCTGAGATATAGCAGTATTAATATTAAGTGATTCATAATCTTCAGTTACTTTTTTTACAGTTTGATGGTATATTTTTTCTAAGTTTTTATTATCGGTATCTTTAATTCTGTCTTCTTCCATATAGATACGATATACTCTCTCAATAAATTTCTTAGAACCAACAACGCCTTCATTACTCCATGGTTTATCAGCTTCAAGTGGTCCCATAAACATTTCATATAATCTTAAGGTATCAGCACCATAATCTCTGACAACATCACTTGGATTTACAACATATTCAGGATGTCTTTTACCCATTTTTATACCATTAGCACCTAGAATCATACCTTGGTGAACTAATTTTTGGAATGGTTCAGGTGTTGGAACTAAGTGTTTTTCATATAGATATCTATTCCACATTCTTGAATATAATAAATGACCAACAGCGTGTTCGGGACCACCTACGTATAAATCGACAGGCATCCAGTGATCTAGTAATTTTTTATCAGCAAAGCACTTATCATTATGGGGATCAATATATCTTAAGAAATACCAACTTGAACCAGCTGAGCCTGGCATAGTTGAGGTTTCTCTTTTGCCTTTGATGCCATCTATAGTAACATTTACCCATGCTTCATCGTTTTCAAGTGGAGCACGACCATTCTTACTTTTATAGTCATCTAAGACAGGAAGAACAAGTGGTAAATCTTTATCGTCAAGGGCTATAGTTTTACCATTTTCTAAGTGGATAACAGGAACAGGTTCACCCCAGTATCTTTGACGAGCAAAGATCCACTCTCTCAAACGATAATTTATTTTCTTAGTTCCTTTTTTATTTTCTTCTAACCAAGATATCATTTTATTAATAGCTTCTTCTTTATTTAAACCATTCAAATATTCGGAATTGATGTGTGTACCATCACCTTCCATAGCAATATCGTTAGTAGCATAGAAGAAGGTTTTGGCATGAAGTTCATCTTTTACTTCTGAGGTAATTGTATCTTTACTTACCCATTCGATTTTAAACTCTTCATCTTCATCTAAATTTTGTTTAATTTGATGATCATCTTTAAGTTTAAATAAGAAACCGGTACTTTCAATTTCAAAATATTTATCTTTATTGAATGCATAGTAATGATGGTTTATTTTAAATGTTTCTCTAACTAATTCGATATGATCATAACCAGTTTCTTCAGTTATTTCTCGGTAAGCACAAGCCGAAGCATCTTCACCATCTTTTCGGGTACCACCAATAAATAGTCTACCACCTTTATCAAACCAATTTAAAGTTAAATATTTATCATTTTTTTCATCATATAAAACGGCAACAATCGAATCTTTATGACTTTCATTTTCATGAGGAGTACCAGTTACTTCTTCAAGTACTTGGATAATTGGAATATTGAACTTTTTAGCAAATTCATAGTCTCTTTCATCGTGGGCAGGAACTGCCATAATAGCACCTGTTCCATAGCTTGAAAGAACATAGTCAGATATCCAGATAGGAATTGGTTCATTATTAACTGGGTTAATGGCATAAGCACCAGTAAAGACACCTGTTTTATCTTTATTTAAATCTGTACGTTCTAGTTCACTTTTTTTCTTACATTCTTCTTGATATTTTTCAACTTCTTTTTTATATTCTGAAGTAGTTATTTGGGATACTAATTCATGTTCTGGCGACATAACGCAATAAGTAGCACCAAATAAAGTATCACATCTAGTGGTAAATACTTCAAAACATTTATCAGTATCTTTAATAGCAAATTTAACGGTAGCACCAATAGATTTACCAATCCAGTTTCTTTGGATTTCTTTGGTTCCCTCTGGCCAATCGATATCATCCAAACCACTTAATAAGGCTTCAGCATATTTAGGAATATCAATAACCCATTGTTTCATATTTTTTCTAACAACAGGATATCCTCCTCTTTCACTTTTGCCATCAATTACTTCATCATTTGATAAAACAGTACCTAATTCTTCGCACCAATTAACAGGCATATCAATATATTTAGCATAGCCATCTTCAAATAATCTTTTAAAGATCCATTGTGTCCATTTATAATATTTAGGATCAGAAGTAGATATTTCTCTATCCCAATCATATGAAAAGCCTAACATTTTTAATTGAGTTCTAAATGTTTCAATATTGTGATTAGTAAATTCAGCAGGATGGTTACCTGTTTGAATAGCATATTGTTCAGCAGGTAATCCAAATGAGTCATAGCCCATTGGATGAAGAACGTTATATCCTTGCATTCTTTTCATACGGCAAACGACATCGGTTGCGGTATATCCTTCTGGGTGTCCTGCATGTAGACCTACTCCTGATGGATATGGGAACATATCTAGGGCATAGAATTTTGGTTTACTAAAATCAGCAGTATCAGTTTTAAATGTTTTGTTTTCTTCCCAATATTTTTGCCATTTTTTTTCGTTTTTTGTAAAATTAT
Organism: uncultured Clostridia bacterium; assembly: GCA_947304495.1. The sequence goes on from CAMZBG010000023.1 coordinate 12,238, forward strand.
ACATAATACACCTCCATAAAAGTAAAAGTAGTTATAATTATAAGGACGAATAATCGCGGTACCACCTTATTTTATAACTACTGTTATACGCTTATAATTTTAACGCATTGCTGCGGAATAAATCAGCTAAATAAGCAAGTTCATAAAATTCATATTAAATACTTTCACCAAACGTATTTTCTCTTTGAATATTCTTTTTATTACTACTCTTATTCTTCGCCTTTCAAAAAAACTAATAATATATTAACACTTTTTTTATTATTTAACAAGTATTTTTTTATTTAATACTTACAATATCAATAACAGTTTGTTCACGGTTATAACTAATTTCTACTACACTACCAACATTTAAGAATGGTAATAAGCTATTATTTACTTTAATAGATACTTTATATTTATTATTATTGGTATCTTCAATATAGTAATAAGTATTGCCATCGATAACAACGCTACTTATCGATTTAATAGTTATTGTCTTATTATTCGTAGCTGCTTTGTTACCTGTTAAATTAGCATTATTAATGTAATTATTAGCAGCAGTGTCGATACCTAAAGTACTATCAGTTACGACAACTTTTTGATAATCAGTAACATCGACAAAGGCATACATTTTAACAAGTCCGGCATTATCTTTTAAGCTTAATAGATATGTTGGACGATTATTTAAATTAATTAATAATGGAAATGATGATACATATTGCATTTGTTGTACTTGACCTTCTGCTGAAGCCATAGCTGAATATTCTTCAGCTCCAGGTACTTGATAGAAATTAGTTTCTTTAGTACGAAGATTAGTTAGGACAAAGCCAATATTTGATTCATCGCTTGATACGGAAGTAATTCCAGTATACATATAGACGTCATCATCTTTAACTAGATAGTTATATCCTTCAGTTGTTTGAACAACACCATTTTGACTAAACACGGAATTTAGAAAACCATTTTTATACATTCCCCAGTCATCTATTTGTTCGATTAGTAAGTTAGCGGAATATACTTGATCGACCCAAGTAGGAATATCTTTTACTTTATATTTAACTGTTTTACCATTAATTGGATTTAGTAAGATAATACCAGATATTTCTTTTTTTAAGCCAACACCAGCATATTTGATAGTTGGTACTACCCAATATGGATTACCATCATTATCAATTTCAAAGCTAGATTTACCAAAAATAGTTGTTGGATATTTGAATCTTAGCGCACGGTCTAAATCGTGCATAAAGTAAGCACTAGGCATATATTTCATACCACTAGATAGTTTTACTAGTTCACTACTTCCAGTTACGGAATTAACTTTAATATAACCAAGAACACCATGACGTTTATTGTTTAGCCATTTAATAAAGCCATTGTATTCGATTGGAGTTACTCTAACAATCTCATTGTTATAGTTTATTTGAGTATAAAGATCAGATACATAATATTGGCTTACTAACTCACTCATCTGACCCATTACTCTGTCGCCTAGTTTTTGAGATGAGGCTTTGTCTAATAAAGGGACTTTATTAAAATCAACCTCTTTAATATCGTCAGTAAAATTAGTATCTTCACTAATAGTTATTCTTTTAGCCCAAGATGAAGAATTAAAGATAGGGCTTAAGAAAATGTTAACTAAGAAAATCAAAGCTAAGACTGAAATTAAGCTAACACTAATGATAAAAGCATTTTTTGGTAAGTCTCTTAGTTTTCTGATTATTCTTGTACCATCTGCTAAAGATAAGATACTGGTAAATATGTAACAACATAAAATCATAAATAGATAAGCATAAAATCCAGGATCGTGGAAATTTAATGCTGGTAAGGTTACGTAGTATAATACAAAAGCAAATAATATATTTATAGACCATCTAATAATTGATATTTTTGTTTTTCTTTTCATTTTTTCCTCCATTAATTTTTCTTAATAATTATGGTATTAACAATATTTATAACACCATATATTACTAACATTATACCAATAAATTTAATAATTATATCAGGGACAATAAATTTACCGACAATGCACAAAACACCAATTAACATTTGAATTAATGATAGGATTATCGGATTTTGTAGTTTATCTTCACTATCTCTTTTAATAATTAATATTTCTTGTAATTGTAATAAACTATTTAATACGATATAGACGCCAACGATAAAAGATATTAGTTCTTTTAAGAAGTCTACTCTAAATATTAGGATAAAACCTACGACTAGAACAACGATACTCCAGATAAAGCGCAAGGTATCAACAGTTATGCGATTATCGCTTTTAAAATAGTTGTAAATGGTAATTAAGCTATAGATAATAGCTAGACAACCCAGACAAATAGATACTACATTAGTAACTTTTTCAGCCCATAAGAAGAGACATATTCCTAGGGTAATTGAAATGGCATTCAATAATATTTCACTTAAATTTTTCTTATTCATATCATTCTCACTTTCATAGATAAGTATACACCAGATTGGTTAAAAATGCCATTGTTTTTAGAAAGAAAAAAGAATATGTTACCATATTCTTTTAATTAAACATCAAATTCATTTTTTTCGCCATCATCAAGATTGTCTTCTCTTCTGTCATCATCATTTTCATCATTTTGATTATCTGATTGTTGATTTCTTTCTTTCATACCCTCTACATATTTGTAGGCTCCATAACCGGCAGCTCCAACGGCAGCTCCAAAGCCAGCAACAGTGGCAAATGTCTTCAAACCATTTGAACCTTTCTTAACGTTATTGTAAGCTTCTTCATTGCTTGTGGTATCTTCTGATGGAATGGTATTATCGATTACTTGATTACTTGGAATCTCAGTTGTATCTTCAGGAAATTCAAAGATATCTTCCTCTTTTGGAATGTCAACATTATCGATAACAAATTCTTTATCATCCGTTGTTTCAATGTTAGAAGTATATGATGGCTGATTAGTATTATATGATGTATTGTCGACACTAGGGGTTACATCGGTATTTGTATTAACTGGTTCAGTAGGCGTAACTGGCTCAGTAGTATTTGTTGTTTCAGGGGCTACTGGAGCTATTGTGCTTGGGCTGGTACCGCCACCACTATATCCACCACTAGGTCTTGCTGGAGACGCTGTTGGTGAAGTAGATACTGGTCCTGAATTATTTGCCATCGTCGTACCAGGGGTAACGGTTACTCCGGAATCAATATTTGATTCAGCTGTTAATAAGAATTTAGTGGCATCAAAATCGGTTGTATAGACATATTTGCCATTTACATTAGTTAATTTATAAACAGGCATTTCACCACCAGTAGTATTGACAACTTGAATTGGGGTCCCATCATCTTTATGTAATTTAATAATATAATTTAGTGCTTGTCTCATTACGTCAGACACTTGATGATAATATGCTGTATTTTTATTGCTACCAACGCCTATTGGTCCTTCGTAACCAACTTTATCTAACAAATATGGGGTGGTACCACCCTTTTTTTTGTAATATAAACGATTTATTCTATCGACTGAGGTCAAAATACCAAGGCGAGTATCTCCTCTAGCGAAATCGGTCCATCCTCTACGTGAGGTCCACGATAGACTTTTTTTATAATCAGGTGAAGTAGGATCAATGCTGCGGTATACGTAGTTGGTACCAAAAAAGTTTCGATAGTTCATACGTGAATTGGCACCCTTTCCACCATGTCCGGTTTCTTGACCACATATACCTACTAAAGCAAGGGGATCAAAACCATAGATACTGGCAGCTTCAATAAAGTATTTTCCAGCACCAATCAATGGTGACTTAGGATTATTATATTTCTTGGCCCAATATGCAAATAGAGCATCTAAATCTTCAGCTGTTACAGGGTATATTATGTGTTTCATATCTTTATGGGCAAACATATCAGCATTATATTCAGGTACAATAATGGCCGTTGGTAATTCCATAATTTCACCCTTTACACCTGCTAAATCTGCATCCATGTCAGCGTATGCTTGAGCAACACTAACAGTTATTTCTGTTTGTTTTGCTAGTTTAGTAAGGGCTTCACCGATATGTCCAAAATAGGCTTCAACGTTACTGGCAATACTTCCAGGAATAGCATCGGCACTACTAAAACCAATTGTTTTTAGTGATGTTAAGAAATTGGAGTCGCGTTCTTGTTTCCTAATCGTATTCATTTCACCAACAACATAATCTAAATTTGATGATATAGTTCCAGATTTGGTAATACTCAAATCTGATAATGCTGTAAGAAGGCCATAACTTTGGGCAACAGGACTAGCAAATTCCTCAAGATTCTTATTACCACCACTTACGTATGATTTAATACTTCTAAGTCCGTTACGATATCCGCTACCAACAACTTCGTTAGCGGTATTAGCATCAATAGTCCTCTTTACAAATTGTCCACTTGCATCGATATAGTGTTCAACTATTTCATAACTAACATTATAAGTTTTTCCTTTATACGTGTATTTTTTTTGTAAATTTCCTAAATCAATAGTACTTGCAGATCTAGCGCCAGCCGATTTTAAAATTTGATTTGGTAAAACGTGGGCCTCGCTACCTGTTACAGGATTTCCATTTGCATCAGTAATTTTCATCTTAATATCAATTCTGTGTACCCCATCAATATTATTTAATGCTTTTTTAAGTGTACGATTTTTGTCTGTAGTATAGGCATTAATAACAACAATATTATTATCGATTAAGGCTTGTCTTTCAGCATTAGTTAATTCTTTAATGGCTTCATTAGATGGCTCTGAAGCGATTACATAACCACCATTAATATCATTATTCATGGCATAATTAGCCATTAGTTTTACTGCGGCTTCACCAGAAATGCTACTTCCTGAGATAACTACTCTTTGATTGTCACCAATTTCAATTGAAAATTTATTACTCCAGCGATTGTTTCCAAATGTATAGTTATTGTATTTACCAGGGCCTTTTCCACTAAGATTACTTACTATTTCATTTATACTCCAATATTTTCCCATCTTCTCACCATACCTTACCATTTGATTATATCATAATAATTTTTAATTGACAATTAATTTATAAAAAGAAAAAAAGTAGTTTTTTAATACTACTTTTTTAATAATTATTTGCTCTTTTTATCTCCCATACCCTCTAAAGCTCTTAAAACTTCAACAGGCAAAGCAAATACAACAGTGTTAGATTGATCTGATGATAAGTCATTAATTGTAGCTAATGTACGTAAATGAAGAGCTCCAGGGGTATTACCCATCATATTAGCAGCTTCAGCTAAATTTTTAGCAGCTTCAACTTCACCTTGTGCCTTCATAATTACGGCATTCTTTTCTCTTTCAGCTTCAGCTACTTTAGCCATAACTCTTTGCATTTCCATTGATAGAGAGATGTCTTTTAATTCAACATTTTCTACTTTTACTCCCCATGGATCTGTAGCAGCATCAATTATTTTACAGATATTTAGTGAGATTTTTTCTCTATCTGTTAACAATTGGTCTAGAGTTACTGTACCTACGACATTACGCATAGTTGTCTGAGCTAATTGACCAACAGCATAATGGAAGTTTTCAACTTCACATAAAGCTTTTCCAGCATCAAATACTTTATAGTAAATAACGGCATTTATTTTAATAGATACGTTATCACTGGTAATAGCTACTTGTTCAGGTACATCGACAGCTCTTGTTCTGATATCAATTTTCTTACATGATTGGAATATTGGCCAAATAATGTGCCACCCAGGATTTAATACTTTACTATATTTACCCATAACGAATAATATTCCACGTTCATATTGATTAATTTGTTTAATAGAACAAAGAGCTATAATTACTACCAATATAATTATTGACGTTAAAAATTCACCCATAATCATATCCTCCTTCCTACATTTAATATATAACATTGTATGAAAAAAAACAATATATTTTGACAAAATTATATTGCTTTTTAAAGATTATTTTTGATATCATCAATTGATTTAAAAACAAAGCTTTTAATACCTAAAGAATTAGCAGAAATGACATTTTTTTCTTTATCATCAAAAAAGATGGTTTCTTCTTTATTAAGATTATATCTATCAATTAATAATTCATATATTCTAGGATCTGGTTTCTTTATATTTTCTTGATATGAATATATACCACCGTCAAATGTTTTATCAATATCGATGGTATTCTTTATATATAAATGACTTTCGTAAGTCATATTTGAAAGTATAAATAGTTTATATCCTTTTTTCTTTAATTCTTTAATATATGCAAAATTATCTTTGATTAAGGGCAAATTAACATTTAAATTTTCATAACTTAGAACATATTTAATATCTTGATAGTCGGAATCATTTTCAAAAGTCTTTATATGTTCATTTATTGTCATTTCACCAAGTAAGCATTTTTTAAAATTACCGCCATAGGCTTTTTGGTAAATGTTATAGCTATTTTTATTTAGAACTTTATCTGTATTGTTTTTTGAATCATCAAAGATAACTCCACCAATATCTAATATTATATTCTTTATCATATTTTACTCCTCTATATTTTTGATAAATCTTAGTTGTTCTTTTATATCTTGATAACCTGCTTTTTGGTAAAAATTATGGGCTTCTTTACGTTTGATGCCAGAATTTAGACGCATTACTTTTATACCTTTACTTTTAGCCCAAGCTTCAGCTTGTGTTAATAGTTTACTACCTATTCCCTGTCTTTGATAAGATTTACTTACGGCGATACCAATAATATTAGCTCTTGGTTCAAAATATAATAACTCATATTTTTCTATATGGATAAAACCTACGACTTGGTTATCATAAACTGCTACATAAACAATTTCCCTATCTTTATTTAGATTACTTAGTCTATTTTTTACTAATTCATAATCACAGGGGTATCCTAAATCATTTTCACAAATATTTTTAATTTCTTTATAATCATCGATAATAGCTTCTCTGATCATTTTATCACCATCCTAAATTTTCTCATAATCACAAGTTTTGGAAATAATTTGATATGGATGAGCTTCTCTAAATTTTTTTCTTTCTTCTTTTGGCATATTCAATAATTTTTCAGCAATATCCATATGAAGTATTCCATCTAAGTGATCTAATTCATGCGATAATACCGTTGCAGGGAATCCTTCAAAAGTATCAATATGTTCAATTTTGTTTTCATCGCTATATTTTACTGTCATCTTATATGGCCTACTTACTAGTCCCATATTGTCTAAGCAGCTAAGGCAGGCCTCCCAATATTTTGTGTGTCCTTTTCTTGATAATACAACTGGGTTAATTAGAACTTTAGCTTCATTATAGTTTATATCTTCAAGGTCAATGTTGGGATTGGTATTTTTTAGATAAACAATTCTTTTGGGTATGCCTATTTGAACAGCAGCTAAAGCAAAGCATTCTGTTTTAAGACAATATTCTTCTAATAATTTAATGTCTTTTTTATATGAATTATCAGTTAAAGAAACTGGTGTAGATATTTGTCTTAAATATGGTTCATCATTTTCAATTGTCTTTCTTTCTATTTTCATATTATATGCCTCTTATATTTATTATATCATAAAAGAAGTAGATTCTACTCTACTTCTTTTTTGCTTTCATTTGTAGGTATTTTTGTTCTAGATTCACTACCAGTATTTAATCTATGAGCTTGTTCATTATAGATATCTTGGATTACTGTATCATAAAGTCTAGCTGTTCCTTTGGCTGCAGTAATTAATACTCTATGAGCTATTTCATCTATTTCATCAGCACTAATACCAAATGAGTTAATTAAATCTTCATAGGTTGGTTCTCCAAGGAAACTCATGCAAGTTCTAGCAATAGCTATTTGTATTTCTGTTTTAGTAAAATTATTTTCTTTAAATAATTCACCAGTAAGAAATTCAATAAATTTAGTTACATTAATATCTATCGGTTTTTCATTTGGATTAATGGTATCATTTTGTGGTAAATAGCTTTCTGTTGGTTCAGTATCATCAGGAGTATCTTTTGATTCAGTGACTATCGTTTCAGTATCATTGGTAATATCCTTTGGTTCAGTGACTGTTGGTTCAGCAGATATTACTTGTGTTTGAGATTCTGATACATTATCTTGAGATGAAGTTTTTCTTATATCGGATAAGTTTTCTAAAATTCTTTTCTTAATAGTTATATTAAATGATACATAATAACTTTTATCAAAGTTTCCAAATTTATTAAAATCTTCTCCAAATAATATACGTAGTCTAATTCTATCCCATTCAGATAGCATATTTACGGCTTGAATTATTTCTTTTTTAGAATATTCATTTGGGAAATAATCCCAAAATGATTCTGCTTTTATAACTATTTTTGGTTCTTTTCCTGCTAAAATAGATGCAATATATTTTTTTATTGTATGTTTAAAAACATTTAATTTTTTATCGTTATTTGAATTTATTATTTCACCGTCTAAGTTATTGCCAAACAAATCGTAGACAATTTTTTTATAATGGTCATTATCATTTAATTTAGCTACAGCATTTCTTATTTCTTCGATACTACTACCAGGAAAGTAATAAAGAATATTTAAATTACCTTTGTTATTTTGATTTTCTCTATCTTCAATAATAGCAATTATTCTTTTGGTAATAGTCTCTTTAAGCATATCATATTGATTCCTGTATTGGTTGGCTTTTTCTTTAAAATACAAATCTTCATCAAAGAATAAATTAATGATATCTTGATATTTCTGTTCTAGTTTAGGTATAGCTGCTTTTATTTCATCTATAGTAAATTCATAGCCCTTGTCTTTAAAGTATTTTAAAA
>CAMZBG010000024.1 GCA_947304495.1 uncultured Clostridia bacterium
ATATAAATGAATTATGATAATAAAAAACTAAGAAACGATAAGAATCTTACACAAAAGAACCAGCTTCTAAAATAAATGTTAATGATAAAGCAATCAGTAAAGGGGAAAGAGGTTTAGGCGTCTAGATGTATCTTTATTAGAAGATTTATCTAAAGTACTAGATGTATCTATCTTAGGTATAGCAATATGTATTGTCTTATATATAGGATATTTAAACATAATACATTATATAAATTTAAATAAAACATATACATACGAAACACAAGAACAAGAGAGAAATTAATAATAATAATAATAATAATAATATCTATAATATAATATCTATATTAACCTTTATATCTATCATATTTATTTTTTATAGAACATATATAGATAAAAACTTAATACCAAATGATAAAGATTTTATTAATGAATACAAAGAAACATATAAGAATATATTTAATGACGCTAAAGAAGACTATATAATAGAACCTTTTGATTTAAATCAATATAGGACTGACTACTTCTTGCAAAATACTATTTATTTCTTTATATTAGAAGGATTAATAATAATATATAGAAAAATAAACATAGAAAAAACACCTAGTAATAGGTGTTTATTCAATTATCTATTCATTATTTAAACTTAGTATTTATAGAATATAAAAATTGAAAGCTATTATCTGAGTTTTCTTGTATTTCTATTTCATATTTATCTGCTTTTTTAAAATTCGTAGTATCTGATATCTTACCTTCTCCATAAGCACTATCATAAGCTATGTATACTATATGTGTAGCTCCTTCTTTTTTATAATCATAAATATATTTAGAAAAGCCATAACCAGTACCACCACAGTTTGGACAAGCATAATATCTATCTTCTTTAGGACTATATAATAACATAGGACATGATCTATAATGATGATTATATAATTCTTCACCAAATAATTCTTTATAAATTTTTCTTAAATCTTCTCCTTTTACATAACCATATATTTCATAATAAATATTATCCCCTTTTGCATCGCTTTTAGTTAAAGCATTACTATTTGCATCGAAAGCAGTAATACTAGAATCTAATTTATGTAAAGAATCTTTTTTTATATTATAATAAGCAAGTTCGACAAAGGAATTATGATTATCTCTATTAATTCTACTAAATAAAGGATTTTCTCTATCACCTAAACTAATAGTTATCTTTCCTAAATAAGCTAACAATTTACCATCTATATTTAAACCCTTTTTATATGATAACTCATCTGTAACAATTACTTCATCATCACTTGTTACCTCATCTTTTTCATCTTTACTTTCTTGTTTTTCTTCCTCTTCTTCGATATCTTTCTCTTCCTTAGTATCTTCTTTTTCTTCAGTATCTTCCTTTAATTCTGTAGTATTATTATTTAATTCTTCTATATTGGTACTATTATTAATCTTTTCATCTGGTTTATTATTTAAAAAGAATAATATATAAATAAACATTAATAAGATTATTATCACCATTATAACAATAATTATTCTATATTTATTATATTCTTTATTTTCATTATTATCATTAATCATTATTACATACCTTCTCAATTATGAATAGTATATCATATTAGAATGTTTAAAAAAATATATTTTTTTCTAAAGTTTTAATACAATCTAAAAAGAATTTCTAAATCATAGATATTCTTTTTGTTATTCTATCTTTACCTAGTAGTTTTAATATTACATATAAATCCGGAGTTTGTCTTTTACTAGTTACACCTACTCTAATAATATTAGATATATCAGCTATACTTCCTTTATACTTATCCGGATTAGCTTTATACTCTTTCATATCAGAACAATAACCAAGTTTATCTGTCATTTCTTTCATCTTATTAAACCAAGTGTCTTTATCATCATTTTCATCATAATAATCATTAAAATATGTATTCAATACATTTTTTATTTCTTCTTTATCTAATCCATCTGCAAATTCGTACTCAAAGTCTTTATATAATTCATCATACATATACCATATTTGACCTTTTATTTCTGATAATGATGCATAATCTTTTCTTGGTTTCTTTTGCTCTCTTTCTATATTGAGTATTTCAATAGTATAATCTTTATATTTATTTATTAACTCATTAAAATCTTTGTCATATTCTTTTGACCATTTATCTAACATATCAAAAACTTCAGTAGCTTTTAATTTAGATATATAATTCTTAGATATATTATCCAATTTATCTAAATCAAACAATGCCCCAGAAGCACTCATCTTCTTAGGTGAAAAATCAAACTCAGTAAACTCTTTATCAGGGTTATTTTCTCGCCATGCTTCATAGTTAGAATTAGCTATAGTCATTATCGCCTCAATAACTGAAAATATAGGATAACCCTTTTCTTCGTAATAAGTCATTCTAGCCTCAGGATCTAATCTCTTAGATATTTTTCTTATCTTGTCGCCATCTTTTTTTAATATTAACGGAGTATGAACATACTTAGGCATTTTAAAACCAAAGGTTTTAAACAATTCATAATGCGTAGGAACAGAAGAAATCCATTCTTGTCCTCTTACAACATGAGTAGTATGCATCAAATGATCATCTACTAAATGTGCAAAATGATAAGTTGGTAATAGATTTGAAGACTTCATTATTACAACATCTATATCATTTTCTGGAAATTCCATAGTTCCAAAAGCCAAATCATCAAACTTAAACTTCTTATTAAAATCTCCTTGTGATTTTAATCTAATTACATAATTCTCCCCATTTTTTATTCTTTCAGCAGCTTCATCAGGACTTAAATTACGATACTTAGCATATCTACCATATATCCCTATTCTTCTTTTATCTTTAGTTTGACTTTCCCTGATCGAATCCATCTCTTCCTGTGTTAAGAAACAAGGATATGCTTTGCCTTCACTAATTAAATGCTTAATGAATGCATGATAAATATCCTTTCTTTCGCTTTGTATATATGGACCATAATTACCTTTTGTCTCTTTAGTATCTTTATACTCATATTCATCGGGATAGAGCTTATAATGCTCTATTACATGTCTAATATACTCTATAGCTCCTTCTATTTCTCTAGCGCCATCTGTATCCTCATTACGCAAATAGAATACCCCATTACTATGTTTCGCTATTACATAATCAACTACTGTAGAATAGAAATTCCCAATATGCATAAATCCCGTTGGAGAAGGTGCATACCTAGTTACTCTTGCTCCCTCTGGTAAATCTCTTTCAGGATATTCTTTTTCGTAATCCTCTACAGTTTTTGTAATATTAGGAAAAATTAAATCTGCTAATTCTTTATATGTCATACCAATCATCCTTTCTAAAAAAAGAGTAATCCATCCCAAAGGACGAATTACTCGTGGTACCACCTTAATTACTTCTTAATACTTGTAACGTAAGTAATACGAAATAGCTTGTCTACACTATTTAACTCTGAAGTTTCTTCGTACTATCTGTCTATTCTTTTCCACCAACCAAGAACTCTCTATAAAACACAATCAGTACTACTATTCTTCTTCCTCGTTTGTACAAAAATTATAACACAAGTTATTATATTGTCAAATCTTTTAACGTTTTAAAAACATTGGTTCAACAATAACTAACTAGTAAAACCACCAAATATAAATACAGACGTCTTATCACAAAACTTCAACAATAAAAAAGGATTTTATTCAAAATCCATTTTTACATCTTCTTTCTTTGCTTCTTCTACTTCATAGAAAGCTTTCTTTGTTACTCCCATAGATGAAGCTACTACACTTGATGGAAAAGTAACTAACAGCTGATTTAGTCTAGAAACATTAGAATTAAACATTCTTCTAGCAGCTTGTAAGTGTTCTTCTGTATCAGCTATAGCTTGTTGTAAAGTCTTATAATTATCAGAACTTCTAAGTTCCGGATAATTTTCAGCTACAACTGAGATTTTTGAGAATTCTTCATTCATCTTCTTATCAGCATCAGCCTTCTCATCCATGCTCATACCTTTTCTTACTTTAATTACATCCAGAATAGTTTCTTTTTCATATTTAGTATAAGCTTTTACAACATCTAACATTTTAGTTAATACATCATATCTCTTTTGTAAAGCAACATCAATTCCCGCAGAAGCTTCGTCAATTTTTATTTGTGTTCTACTTATATTATTCCTAATAGAAATATAAGCTATCAGCAATATTACAACTACAACTATACCAACAATTATCCAAGGATTCATATTTTTACCTCCTCCCTACTTTCATACTTATTATATCATAAATCATTTGTTTAAATTATTAAAATATGTAACCGCATCTACATTTTCTATTGAACTATTTTTTTGAACCGATGAATCTAAAGTTTTAGTATTAGCCGCAACAATACCTTGATTAGAAGAAGTAATAGCTGCTTCAGCAACATCCCCTACTACGGGTTCCCCCATTTTATTAACATCTCCAGCTTTAAACAAATCATTATCCAATTCTAATATATCAACAAACTTAATAATTGCATCCAGGTCTTTTATAGATTCCCTAGCAAATTCTTCAAAATTAATACGTTTATGAATATTTATATTAAAAGTAGTTTTATTATTATAAACAGCAACATGTAACTGATTATTATTAAACACCATCATTAATGTTCCATTAATAGCCGCTTCTACGGCAGTAATTCTCTCCATTAATTTAGGGGTAATAATATAAAAAGCCTCTAATTCGTTTTCTGATAATACTTTAAACTTTTTATTAAAACTAATATCCTCTAATTCTACTTTTTTTAAGCCGCTCTTCCATCTTCTAGAAATTCCACCAAATACTTTTTTCTCCCACACTTGAACATTAGATTTAAAATACTTATTAAAATCAAATATCATCCATTGTCCCAAAAATATCGTAACATAAGAAGTATGTCCATCACTATCTTCATGCTCATCTTGTATATGCACATCACTCATCATAACCTTAATATCTTTATATTTCCCAGAAACAAAATTTGAAGAATTATACCTATCACCTGTCGACATAGAGTGAGTGGAATCTACAACATAAGAAGGAATCCCACTATTAACATCTACTTGTACATCAGTTAATAAATTTTTTACTGCAATTGGCAATAAAGAACGCATAAAAGAATTTTTATACTCACTTTTAACTTTCTCATTCATAATTCCAAATGGAATATATACTATAAAAGCAATAAGAATAAAATGAACACTAATAGTTTTAAATATTAAAAAAAATACTCCTACAATAACTAGAAAAATTAGTAAAAACACTAAATTATTTTTATTACATTTCTTTATAGTCGTCTTTCTTAATTCTTCTAAGTTTTCTATGCTCATCTTATAAACACCTACCATATTAATTATACTTTAAATATACCACAATTTTTTATTATTTTTTCTTACTTCTTTTATTATTCCCCCACCAAGACATTGATCGTCTTTATATAATACACAAGCTTGCCCTGGAGTAACTCTTTTAACACCATCATATTTAACAATAATCTCCCCATTATCAAGATATTCCAACTCTACCGGCACATCGGGCATTCTATACCTAAACTTAGCATTACATTCATTAATAATATCATCAGTTAAAAGATTAACATCACCTATTATACAAGAATCAGATTCTAAATAAGAACTATCTTCTCCCAAACAAATATACAAAATGTTTTTTTCAACATCTTTTCCAACAACAAACATTCTGTCTTTTGTTCCTCCTATATCTAATCCTTTTCTTTGACCTATTGTATAAAAAGCCAAACCTTTATGTTTACCAACTTTTTCTCCAGTTTGTATATTAATAACATCACCAATTCTTTGTCTAATATTATTACTAATATAATCCCTAAAATCAGTATTAATAAAGCACACATCAAACGAATCTTTTTTACTATAATTATCCAACCCAGCCTTTAAAGCTATACTTCTAACTTCCTCTTTAGTTAATCCTTCTAGAGGAAACAGAATATTACCCATCATATTCTTCGGTAAATTATATAAAAAATACGACTGATCTTTATCTAAATCAAAACTCTTATATATTTTACCATCACGTATATTAGCATAATGACCAGTAGCTACATAATCACAATTATATTTTTTCATACATTCAAATAAATAATTGAATTTACAATATCTATTACAATGTACACAAGGATTTGGAGTTAAACCATTTTTATAATCATTCAAAAACTTATCAACAACTTCTGTTTTGAACTCTTTACGATAATCTATTACATAATGTTCAATCCCCAGTTTATTAGCTACATCTATAGCATCAGTACTATCAAAATCATCAATAAATCTAAATGTTACTCCGACTACCTCATAACCCATTTCTTGTAATTTAATAATAGCGGCGGAAGAATCAACTCCGCCGCTTAAACCTACAACTACTCTTTTAGTCATAGTATCACCTTTTCTATCTATTCTGTAATTCTTCACCACGTTTATATAATAAAGAAACAAAGAATACAACACACAAACCCAAAATAAACTCTAGATTAATACTAATATTAGCAGTTATTTTTTCAGATGCTGGAATAACAATAGATGTGAAAACACTCATCACAATTTTAACTACTTCCATCGCTAAAGCAACCCATACAATATTACTTAATAACTGATGCCCACCAGAAACAAAAGCCACGTTTTCATCTTTAGTCCTTTTTAACAATATAGACAAGGTATTAATAATCCAATATTCCATAACACACAATATAATTGCAAATACCAAATCTACCATAATTACATTTCTAAGCTTATTCATATTTGTTTTGCCAAGATCCATTAGGTTTAAATACTTATAAACGTCTTTAGTATTAATTCTTTTCTCTTTACCATTGTCTATTTTATAAACCAAGAAATCAACATCTTTAAAAGAATACTCTATTTTTTGATTAAAAATAATTATTCTTTCATCATCAATTTTAATCTCTCTCAACATCTTAGGTGTAAACACTAATACTAATGCCAAGCAAACTATTCCGATGATATCAAATACTTTTAGTATATTACATACTATTCTTAGTCCATTCGCCCAAGAGCCAATTCTGCTATTCTCCTCCAAATTTTCTTTTTTTGTTTTCGCCATTTTCATCTCTCCTTCAATAATAAAAGACGATTAAATCGTCTTTTTTTAAACTTGGTGATCCGTATGGGATTTGAACCCATGAATGTAACCTTGAGAGGGTTATGTGTTAACCACTTCACCAACGGACCAAGAACGATTTAATTATACCATAAAAATCAGTTAAATCAAGGAGAATAATACCAATTAAGGTATTATTCTCACTAGTAACTATTTACTGTCAATTGTATAATAGTCATTTGTATAATACGAATAATAGCCATTCTTCTTAACATTAGCTTTATTTATAACAATTCCAGTTATTTTACTATTCGCAGTTTCAAAAACCTTCTTTGTTCTTTCCAACAATTCAAACTGCGTTCTCCCACTAGACACTATAACCAGGTTAGCATCACTATATTTTAATAATACTGATGTATCACTTATCCCTAATACCGGTGGACAATCAAGTATGATAATATCATAAAGCTTTTTTAAACTAGCAATCAATTTCTCATTACTATGTGAGGATAATAATTCTATTGGATTAGGTGGAGTCGGGCCAGTAGGTATTAAATCAATATTTTTCATTTTTGTTGCAACAATATATCTGCTCAGTTTTATCTCTTCTTTATAATTTAGTATCAAATTAGAATACCCTCCATCAGCAGGGTTATCCACTCCAAAAATGGTATGTTCTCTTCCCCTTCGCAAATCACAATCAATTATTAATACCTTTTTACCTTCTTGGGCATAGGCAGCTGCTAAATTTGCTGAAATAAAGCTTTTTCCATCTCCAGCCTCAGGTGAAGTATTTAGTATAACCTTAAGCTCCTTATCAACAGCAGAAAACTGTAGATTAGTCCTAATATTTTTAATCGATTCACTAAACATCGACTTAGGATTAATCGTAATCAATAAATCTGTATTATTTTCCATCTTTTCACCTACTTATGCTTTCTTTTAACTTCCGGAACAACACCAAATACCGGCAATCCTAAACCATTTTCGATTTCTTCAGGAGACTTAATAGTTGTATCAAAATAGTATATAATAAATATTATAGCACCAGCCAATACAATACCAACTAAAAGATAAATAGCAAACTCTTTTAAATAATTAATATTATATGGTTCAGCAGCTTCTTCAGCTACATCTACTACCGAAACATTTTGCAATTTATAAATAGATTTTATCTCTTCGCTAAACACCTTAACTATTTCATTAGCAATTTCTGCAGCTAATCCTTTATCTTTATCAATTACTCTTATTTTTATAATCTCCGTATTATCAGAATTAGTAACTTTAACTTCATCTAATAACTCATCAACTGTATAATCCAATGACAAATTCTTTATTACTGCTTCAGCAATTCTTCTAGATTTAACAATTTCACTATAGGTACTAACTAAACCTTTGTTAAGCTGTACATCAGTTTGAGAATAACCATTTCCATTTCCACCTGCTTGACCTTCATCACTAACCAAAACAATACTAGACGTACTTTCATAAACAGGCACCTTTAAAAAAAATGAATACACAGATCCTAGTAATAATACTACCAATACTATTATTAACATTACAAATATTCTATTTTTAAAATACGTAAACAACTCTTTTAAATTGATTTCTTCCATGTGATAAACCCTTTCTTATTACTCGTATATATCCTATCTCATAATATCATAATTATTAAAAAAATAGAATATAAAAGTACTACTTTTCGTATTGTTAAATAACCTAAAATATTATAATATTATATAGAGAGGATGATAGCATGAAGAATACTAATCTATTTTTATTTACTACTATAAATTTACTTATTTGCTTAATAACCGTTATAGTATGTACCTCTTCTAATAATAACACTTCTTATGCTATCAACGAAAAAACTACCAAAATAACTAATATATATAATGATTCCTTATTTGATGTTTCAGATTACGTAGATGATGATTTTCATCCCATTGATTTAAATTCCAAAATATATGGTAACGATATAACAGTATTAGATTCTAATTATAAAATAAGCGAAAAACTACTCACTACAATCAAAGATGATATTAGCGAATACAAAGCACCTGTTTCCTTTTATATAATCAGTTTAAAAGATGGAATGACTATTGGTTATAATGTAGATAAACAATTTGAAACAGCTAGTTCAATTAAAGCACCATATGCCTTATATTTATATAAAGAAATTGCTAATGGTACCATTGATAAAAATAAAACTATCACCTACACCAACTCTGATTACAAAACTGGAACAGGCATTATAAAAAATAGTGACGAAGGCACAGATTACACCGTTGAAGATCTTATAAAGTATTCTCTTCAGGAATCCGATAATATAGCTCACAACATGTTACATAAAGAATTTGGAGTAAGCGGCTACAACGAAATGCTAAGAAATCTCGGAACTAAATACTTATATCTAGCGCCAAATAATATATGGAGTTTTACAAGTGCTAGAAGTTCAGCTTTAATCTGGCAAGAAATATATAAATTTAGTTATGAATCACAAGAAGGTATCAATTTTATGAACATCTTAGCAAACGGAAAATACAACTATTTTAAAGAAATCATTCCTAACAAACCAAGTGCTTCTAAGACAGGTTTTGCTTCTAAAGATGTTATTGAGACAGGAATAGTATTTGACAAAAAAAATCCTTACATAGCAATAGCAGTAGCTAACAAAGGTGGTAGTATTGGTGCCTATACGGAAGTTCTAAAACTAATTAACTACATAAACGATATCATGAATGAATATGAATCATATAAATAAGGAGAGAAAAAAACTATGAAAAGACTAACAGAACTAATATTAGAATCTCTCACTCACCAAAAGTATACTAAGGCAGCTCTTATAGAAGAGCTAGGGATTCAAACCAAAGAAATGAATACAGCTTTAAAAATATTGGAAGAAGAAGGGAAAATATATATAGATAAAAACGGAGTTATAAAAGAGTTCCCATCCAATTTAATATTCGGCCAAATAAAAGCCACCAATAATAAATATTATATGAACTACAACGGAATTCGTTATCAAATAGAATTTCGCTACGATTCAGGATTATTAAATAGAGATACAATCATAGCTAAACCAACCGGAAAGCTGGATAACGGAAGACCTGTCGCAACATTAGAAAAAATAGTTAAAAGATATGATGGAATAGTTATCTGTGAGGTCCAAGAAATAGAAGGGGAAAAAAGTCTTATCGATATATACAATGATCCTCCTTGTATTATAAAAATATCAAACAACGCTTTAAAAAAATACAACCATAGAGATCGTTTGAAAGTACAAATAGGAATCCGACCTACTCATAACGTATACGAAGGAAAAGTTTTAGAATATTTAGGCAATAAAAAAAATCCACAGATAGAACACAAATCATTTTTAGCAAAATTCAATTTAAAAACAGGATTTTCTGATGAATCAATAGAAGAGGCTAAAAAGGCTTGCATAACTGAAAAAGAATTGCAGGGGCGTTTGGATTTAACATCATATCCAACTATAACAATCGATTCTCCAACAAATAAAGTAAGAGACGATTCATTTTTCATAACCAGACTTCAAAATGGGCAGATAATACTCCATATAAATATAGTTGATATCACACCATGGGTAAAACCTGGAACCGCATTATGGAAAGATGCCAAAGAAAAAAGCGAGTCCGTTTATACGGCCGATAATGTAGAACCATTGCTTCCTCCTCAACTATTATCAAGAGTAGGCTCATTAGACGAAGGAAAAACCAGATTAGCCCAAACACTAATGGTACAATTTGACGAAAACTATAATATTGTGGGTTTTGACTTGAAACCAAGTATTATAAAAACCAAAAAAAATTGCACATACGATGATGTAAACAAAATACTTGAAACAGGAATCACCCCACCTGGTTACGAAGATTTAAAAGATGATATAATAACTATTCAAAACATTGCCAGTAAATATATGAAAGAACTAGAAAGAAATGGTTATATAGCATTTCCAATTCAACAAGACGAATACATTGAAAATGAACTAGGAGAAATAGTTAGAATTAAAAAACGAAAAAGAGGAAAAAGTCAAGATATGGTTCAAGCAATTATGATTCTTGCCAATAGTATGATTCCCTACTTTGTTCAATTACCGGCTCCATATAGAAATAATAAAGCTCCTTCAAAAGAAGAAATGAATATCATCATCCAAGAATTAAATAATCACGGAATTCACGTTAATACAAACAGGAACATAGAGCCAACCATGCAAATAAAAGGTATACTTCGCCAAATAAAGGATAAAAAAACGAAAGATAAGGCCGCTTATATAATACTTCAACATGTCACTCAGTCCTTCTATTCACCAGAAAGCCAAGGACACTTCATAATGGGATTAGATAATTACACAAAATGGACCTCTCCAGTTAGAAGATTTGGCGATTTATTATTACACACTATAATACAAGAACAAAATGAGTTGGATTTCACGAAACAACAAGGAATAAAACTAGAAGAAATGGTTAAAATGTGTGAAAAGTTATCAAATCATGACAAATTAGCAAGAATAATAGAAAACACTAGTTATCAAAAGCGCTGGGAAAAGGGAGAAGATAAAAGAAAAAATCTAACAAAAATTATAATAACTTTCATTAGCCCAAAACTAATTGTTATTAGAGATATCAATGGCAACTATGGACAAATGCCAAGAAAAGGGTTCAGATACACCCCGCAAACCAACTCTTACAAAGCTAATGGCTATACTCTCCATGTAGGAACAATTACAAAAGGTAGGCTAAAAATGACTATCAAAGGTATACCTATTTATGTAATTCCCAAGGAAGAAGAGGAAAAATTAAGACTTACCAGAAGGTAAGCCTTTTAATTTGTCATAACAACAACAAGAACTATTATCCCCACCATTACAAGAAGCATAATAGCTATCATCTTTCCAAGTCTAGCATTTTCTCCATCAGTGTTACTAGCACTTTTATACATAGCAGTATTTTGATCTCGATACTCATTCCATTTAGGGTCTAACAATTCACGCATAATCTTCTTTTGATCCATAGGAATCATTCTTCCACAATTAGGACAAGTTCCACCTTTAGTAGGCAACGCCGCTCCACAATACTTACAATTCATATCTATTCACCTTCAAAATCTTCAATAAAATGATTTCCCTTATGCCCTATATCATCCGGTTCGTCACGAAGCAAATCATTATAATCCTGTTGTCTTAAAGCCTCATAAACCATTATAGCTACCGTATTAGATAAATTTAAAGCCCTTACTTTATCCGTCATAGGCATTCTCATACATTTATCCAAATGAGGTTTTAATATTTCTCTCGGTATTCCTGTACTCTCCTTACCAAAAACAAAATATATATTCTTAGTACTATCACTATAATCATAAGAAGTATGCGGCTTATGACCATACCTTGTTAAAAAATAAAACTCTCCATCTTTATTCTGAGAATAAAAATCATCCCAGTTTTCATAAACAGTATAATCACAATAATCTATATAATTAACACCACTTCTTCTTATATACTTTTCATCTAAAGAAAAACCTAGAGGTTTAATAAAATGCAACTTCGTATTAGTTGCAACACAGGTTCTCATAATATTCCCTGAATTACCGGGTATTTCCGGCTCAAACAAAACAACATTTATCATATCTATCACCTAATAAATAAAGACCTAATGGTCTTTATTGTTCTATCTTATTCGCATCTAATAATTTTTGAAAATCATCAGCTGTAATCATCTTATTATCACTTCTTGATATAATACCACCTTTTACTACTTCTCCATCCCTATAATAAATAATAGTAGGTATATTAACTATTTTTTCATCTCTTAATCCTAAAGCCCTATTAACATCATTAACATAATCTTTATTATCTTTAATACCAGTAACATTTAGATAATAAAATTGATCAACAATATCATATTTCTTAATAATCTTAGCTAATGACTTTTCCATATTAAATATTTCTTCATCACCAGTATAACTAACATATACATAATACTCATCTGGGGCTTCTGAAAAAATATCAAATATTTCATTTAAATCTTTTATTTCATTAGAAATAACATTACTCTTTATCAAATAAGAAGTAGAAACCTTCTCTTCTTTATACACTTTATACCAAGCAAAACAATACCAAACTAGTAATAAAATACCAATTATTACTGCAATTGCAATTACATAGTTTTTAGTGGGAATATATCTCTCATTCTTTTTTATATCGGTCATAGCCATTACCTACCTAATTACACCTTAATTCTATCATATATTTATATCCTTTGCAATTTAGAATAAATATTATTCAACTAATCACACTTATTTAGGTAATGCAATATAACTAAACATTATATATCAGATTATATGGATGCCCCCTCTTATCAATATGGTCTAAATTTAAACCAAGCTTTTTAGCAACTTTTATTAAATCCTCATATTCTTCAATTGGTTTTTTAGAATATTGCTTAACCTCTATTTCTATAAAATACCCCAATTCTTTTACGTAATCCAACGCAATTTCATATTTATCTAGATACATATATGTTTTTCTATATTTGTCTACTGTACATATTGCTTCTAACCCCAGGATTTTAAATATCCGATCCAAATTATCACTATTATCAATTTCCACTTCATATTCATCACAATAAATATTATCGTGCCAATTTTTATAATTCAATATTTTTTTATTTCCTCTTATTCCTATTCTTAACCATTCATTTGTTTCTTCCTTTCTTAAAAAGGTCCTATATGTTGGTTGATAATAAGTATCTACTTGTTGATTCTCTTTAAGATATTTAGCCCTTGCTTCCATAAATCTATCCAACTCTTTATACTCATCTTTCGAAAGCTTTATTTTAATTTCTGTTTCAACGTCACTTTTTACATCTTCGCCATATAATAAATATCCCAAACCACAATCCAAGATTTCCGATAACTTAACTAATATCTCCAATCCAGGTTCTGTTCGATCCAATTCCCAACTAGAAACCGTCTTATCTGTCACAAAAAGTTTATTAGCCAATTCCATTTGAGACATATTTTTATCTTTTCGTAATTTACTAATCCTTTTACCAATCTTCATCTTCCTTCACCTCAAAAATATTATATCATTAATACCGAAGTATCTTCGTCTACAATTTGTAGAGTTAAATAAAAATAATCCTTAGATTATTCTCATCTGAGGATTATTATTAATTAATCTTATTCTATAAGAACTAACTTCATCTCTATAGCAATCATGTAAACCATTATCAACAATACCCATATATTTAGGCAAATTATCAATTAAAAACAGCAAGTATTCACCCAAAGCATTATATTGTAAAGCTATATTAGGATGATTATCTATTTTAAGCTTACCATTAAAACTACTTACCAATTCCATACTCATACGATCAAAATACATCGCCCCATAAGAACTGCTCTTTATTCTTTTATTAATATACTCAATTATCTTATTTAATAACTGCAACATTTGATAATCACTAACAATATAAGGAAAATTCCCAACAGTAATGTAAGAAGTTTGAGATAGACCTATAATATAACTAATTATATCTTGCAAATAATTCAACTCATCTTCTAAGAAATCCCATCTACCAATTAATAGTTTTAATAAATTAAGAGGTATATCTTCTAAAAATTTACCTGTACAACCATTAAAACTAGTAATAGTTAATTCTCCATTTCCATAATAATCTTTAAACCTTATATCACTAGCAGGATAATAACTCAAAGCACTCTCCTTATCAACACAATTTTCAAAAGGAGTTCCAGAAAATCTATCCCAACTATAAAGCATTTCTGAAAATAATTCTTTTACCAAAGATAAATTAGGATTATTCCTTATAAATTCAAGAACTTCTTTATTAGAATTCTTACCAGCTAATGAAAAAGCTCCAAAATCACAAGCTATCCCGGCCCCCTTCATGCCCTCGCCTAAAAATTGTTCCAATTTCATAACCAAAGGTCGCACATCATTATCTACCGCACACCAACCAGCACTAATTGAATTACCAATTCCAACAAAATTTATTTTAGATATTTTAGCTTCTTCTAATAAATCTCCCATAAATCTCACAAATAAATCAGAAATAATCTTTAAAGTTTCCTTATTATCACTTATTGACCTAGATAAGTCTCCCATAAACAATCCCCCCAAAATTAACCATATTATACTACCAAATCACATATTTACAAAAAAATGATTAAACACCATACCCCAAAACGCTAAAATACAATTAAGAAAATAGCTAACAAATAACAATAAAAATATAAAAAATATACAAAATAGTGATATTATATAAAAAGAAAGGAAATGATTATGAAAACAAATAATGAATGTGCCAGAAAAATATTATTAGAAATTGAAAATATTCCATATGGAGAAACCTTAACGATAGGTAAATTACAAGAAAAAATGCCCGAGTATCCAATAGAAGCGGTTTTAAGCATAGTATCAGATTTTAATAAAGAATATTTTTTAACTATATTAGATAAAGCTAGTTATGATAATACCGATGTTTTTAGAGACCACAGAATAAAAGGGTTATCTCAAAAAGGAATTAAAGCCTTAGATTATATAAGAAGCGACAAAATGTGGAAAAGAATTAAAGACAAAATCGAGAATTTTGATGATTTGTCAATTTATACCATAATTGATATAGCCTATAAAATAACTAATGTTGAACAAAACAAATTGCTCGGATTACCAGAAGACATACTACCTATAAAAGAGCGCTGGTAATAATTCCTAATTACTCTTACAACATATAAGAGTAATTTTTTAGTAATATTTGCTTTTTTCATCAAAAATTGCTATCATACATATCAACGAAAAAATATAATAATTATTAGATTAGAGGTAAAAAATGAAACCAAAAACACTAGCGATACTTACTGCCGCGGCAATAGGAACAGCTACAACATTTATAGGCTTAGAGCATCTTACATGCGACCACACAGAAAAAGTATGTCTTATAACAAGCCTAATGAATTATATCGACCAAGATTCGCCTATTCCATATGGTATAATGAAACATCAAGCGCCAGAAATAAGCAAAGAATTAAAAGAACAAGGTGTAGAAAATCCTAACTTTTATATTTCGGATATTGCACACATAATAGGTAAGCCAAGCTCTGAAGAACCACTGATAACAACTCATGGTAACCATATCAGAGAAATATATCCCGAAAACTTTTATTTTGAGTATGATAAGGGAGGCAGAAATCTCTATCACGGAATTATAAAAGGCGATAAAGAGACCATCTGTAATGAACTACCATACACAATCAATGAAAAAGAAGGATTTGTATCTTATTTTTATCTAGAAGAAGGCTTTTTCATAACGCTTGATCCTAATGGTCAAATCCTTAGCCATGGTCTATTAGAAACAGCAACAGGCCTAGTAATAGAAGCTGACCAAGAATTTGATGGGGCTGCAGAAATAATAAGAGAAAACGAACAACCCGTATATCAAAAAACATTAGTAATACCAACTAAAAATAAACGCATAATTCATAATAGTAGTGAGCAAGTGTTGTAAACAACACTTGCTTTTTTCACCAACCATATATTTTTGACACATTATATATACCACTAATAAAAAAGAATAAGAGATGTAATATGTTTATTTTCAAAAAAAGAAGAGAATAATACTAACCATAATAATGAATCACCAAATAACTTAGATCAAAATTGTTTTGCTTTTACCAACTATCTAACAGGTATTACAGATTTAATAATTATAATATTTAACCAAAAAGAAGTTTAGACTTTATGTCCAAATTCTTTTTTTTATAAAAGTATAATATTCCAACAAAAGATATAACTATTAATATGTTTTTATACATCTCCATCTTCTATCTTCCTATAATTAGGCTTAATTATTATAAGCTTATGATACAAAAAAGGACTTTTAATAAGCCCTGTATTTTATAATGAATTGAAGATTTTTAGATGTTTCAACGCCTTCTTTGTTTATATCATAGTTTTCGTAGACATTTGTCACTTTTAAACCAACCTTATCGCAACACTCTTTAACTTCATCTATTGTGAAAATTCTAAATATATGTGAATCTTCGTATTTTTGATTATCTATTTCAAAAATAATTTTACTTTTTTCTATTTTTGTTTTTTTGTCATAATGCCATTCCATTATTCTAGACATATTATCAATATTATCAGCCTTCTTACCAGAACTTTGTGGATTATGTAAATCTATAACAATTGTACCAGAACCTCGCAATATGTTTTTCATATTAAGCAAACACTTTTCCAATTCACTTGTATCCTTTAAATGATTTATTACAGCAAACATAGAAATTATAATGTCATATTTCTTATCAATATTAATATTTAAAATATTTTGTAAATATAGAGAAGAATTTAATCTTTTTTTAGCTATATCTAACATTTCTTTATTAAGATCTAAGGCATCCACCTCATAACCAGCTTTTGATATTAATGATGCATGAATACCAGTGCCACATCCAATATCTATTATTCTGTCGCCAGGCTTTATAAAATTCATTAAAAAATTAACTTCTTTTTTATAATCTTTCTTTTGATAAAACTTATCATAATACTTAGCAAATTCTTTATACTCCATAATATGTTATGCCTCCAAACACATAATGATACATCATTATGCAAGTATACCTTTTAGCAGATATTCAAATTATACCATATTTTTTATATTAACAATTACAATTATTAGAGTAAAAAAAGAGCTCTTCCAAGCCCTTATCTTTATAAATGGTGCGATACAAGAACCTACTTTGAACACTTATATCTGAAAGAACAAACTAATAAATATCAGTTCTATATATAATATACCATGTTTTTTATTAATATATTAAAATATAATATAGAGAGGTGCTTTAAAGATGAAAGAGTTTGATAAAATTTACGATGAACTTTATTCTTTATATAAAGATAAGGCTGAACTAATAGAAAATGAAAAAAAGCAAGCCGGCAATTATGCATTAAAAAAATGATAAAGCCTATTGTTCCAATCATTGTTATTTTTATAATTTTAGTTTTGATTACTAAAAGCTTAGAAATTCTTATTTTGTTAATATTTATCCCTGGACCATTATGGATATACTATTGCATGGCTAAGGAAAGTAAAATCAGAACCAATATTACTCATAATATGGATATACTGGACGAAATATACAATACTATAATAACTAATAGTTATGATGGATTAATGTATAATAATCAAGCAAAAGGAATCAGTAAAGAAACATATGACAATGGATGCTTTAGAAATTATAGTAAGTATTATTCAGAAGCTGAACTAAATGGTATAAAAATAAAATTGAAATGTCTTATGTAACTACTTCAAATGAATATATGGACAATGATAAAAGGCATTTTAAAGACGTGCATTATCTATTTAGAGGCTATCTTCTATTAATCGAATTAAATAATAAGTCAAATATATGGTAATGCCTGTTTATCATTAACTTTATTTTCGATATACTCAAGATTATTTAATGATTTATTATTTTTCAATAGTAATAGTTCAAAAAATAAATTGTTTACATCATAAATACACAATTATTTCGTAATAAACTAAAAGAGAACTCTAATTTAAAATTCTCTAGTTATATTTAGATTCCCTTTTCTTATAAATAAAGATACCAACTCCCAAGCTTAAGAAAAGTAATAGAATTATAACTAATAACTTATCAGAAGTATTAGGATTACTAACTACAGCAGTGTTATCAACAGTTGGTGTCTCTACTAATTTATAAATCGGTTTAATAACTACATTACTATCAGGCATACTAAATTCATACTCATTGTTATTATCAGTTTTCTTATATTCAACTTTATTACCTGCCATGTCTATTATTTCAACATCTTCTACTTCATAACCATCATCAGGTTTAATAGTAAACTTAACAACATCTTCATAAACAACTGCTTTAGAATCATTTACTTCAATTACTATTTCCGCTGTATTATCATTATCTTCCACATTTACACTACTACTCACTCTTTCATATGAAGGAATAATCGTAACATCACTAGCAGGCATTATAAAACTATACTCATCACTATTATCTTTTTTTACATATGTTATTTCATTATTATCCTTATCTATTATCTTAACACTATTAACTTTATATCCCTTTATTGGTGATATCTTAAAATTAACTTCTTCCTCATATTCTACTTGCGTCAAATCATCAAGTCTAACATTTAAATCTTTTGTTTCATTAACAGAATTGACATTAACTCTATATCGTTTATCTGATTTAATATACTTAAGAATAATTACTTGTGATTCTTCTTTAAATTCATATTCAACAATTGGTGTATTATTTATAAATTTATACCCCTCAAAATTTGGAACACTAAATTCAAATTTTTCTCCAATGATATCATTAAAAACCCTATCAGCTACTATCTCAGTATTTGAATCATTATCCATATATTTTATAATTATGTTCCCTGTTGGATATGATTCGAAAGTATGCTGATTTGCTAGATTATCGTTACAATATACAGAAACAGTTTGATAATACAATTCCCTATTATTAACCATCCTTTTATTATACGATACAGAATATGTTATACTAAAATTCAAATTACCACTATGTAAATCAATGCTTGGTACTGAATTATTAACTATAAAATCAATAAACAAATAATCATTTTTTATATAATATTGTCCATAAGCAGTACCACCACTATAAACAGACATTGGCAAAGAAAAAGGCGAAGCTAATCTTGATTTTGAAACATCATATAAAACATTTGCAAAATCCTCTGGCAATTTAATATAAGATAATTGTTCAATTGTATCTCTAACATTATTTTTTTCTTTGAAATAAAATTTGATTTCAAAATCTTTTTTATCTTCAATAATATATTTACCATTTTCATCTTTATTTAGTTCGGGACCACTTATATCTATACTTCTAATAGACGAAGATATATCCTTTCTTTTATCCCACTTTGCATATAATGTAAGTTCTGTCTTTTCATTCAATATTTCATAAGCAGAGTCACCTTTTTCATATTTTTGATAAATGAAAAAATCACCAAACAATCTTGTACAATTTTTTTCAATACACCAGGCAAAGATTTTATTATCGTTCATCGGATCATTATTTGGATTAAAACTGTTAAAAATATCATTTCCAGCAATAGTATAAGAATTACCTTTCGAATAAGTAATTACTCTAGTTCTTCCAGTACCATCATTAGCATCATATGTTATTGTTAACCTCTCTTGTGCTTTAACAACAAAAGGCATAAACATTATAAATAATAAAATCAAAAATAAATGCTTTCTCATACTTTACACATCCAATTTTTTACTATATATAGTTTAGTATATAAACATATAAAATATCAAGTTATTATTCATTAAAATTATTATATTAAGTAAAGAAACTAAGATTTCTATTAACAATATATAATATCTCAAAATCACTTGAATATTTATCAATCTATAGCGATACAAAAACTTATATGAAAAAGATTTAAATGCTTAATTATTAAAAATTATATTCTAAAAGTAGACTAAGTTTTTTTATGCTTCTTCTATATCAATTTCTTGTTTAGTAATACTTCTTATCTTTTCTTTACACATCAAAAAAATCAATTCCATTTCTAGAATTGATATTTATTAATAAATTGAACCTTAGTTCAACTAGTTTTCATTAATGGTGCTGGTAGCGAGAATTGAACTTGCCGCTGGTCCTTACCAGGGACCTGTTTTACCACTAAACTATACCAGCA
>CAMZBG010000025.1 GCA_947304495.1 uncultured Clostridia bacterium
AAGATTAGTAGTATTTTTAGCTAAAAAATATGATAATACAGGGACTGATTTGGAGGATTTAGTTTCTATTGGAACAATTGGTTTAATTAAAGCAATTAATACATATAGGTTAGATAAACATATTAAATTGGCTACATATGCATCAAGATGTATCGATAATGAAATTTTGATGTATTTAAGAAAAACTAAAAGAAAAAAAACTGAAGTTAGTTTTGAAGATAGCTTAAGTTACGATGCCGATGGAAATGAACTTCATTTAGAAGATGTGTTAGGAACAGAAAAAGATGTAGTAACGAAAGGATTAGATGAAGAATTAAATAGAAATTTAATGTTAGAAGAAATAGATAAATTAAATTTTCGTGATAAAGAAATAATTGAATTAAGATATGGTTTGAATGGTAAAAAAGCAATGACTCAAAAAGAAGTAGCCAATTTGTTAGGAATTAGTCAATCATATATTTCACGAATTGAAAAAAAAGTAATAAAAAGATTAAAGGCAATTATTAAAAATTAAAAAAATAGCTAGGCTATTTTATCTCAATTTTATCATTAATCTTAATATTAAAGTAATTTACTGGTAATTCAATTACTTTATAAACATTTTTTTTAGGAAGAATAATTTTATTCTTTGATAAATTGTTATAGTAGTATAGTATTTTATTTTCTTTGTTACAAAGAATTACATCAATGTTTTTTCTCATAAAAAAGGTATGAATACTACTACAATTATTAAATAATAATGCATTATTTATTTCTTTTTTGAACATAAAACCCATGAGCCTTTTATAAAATGTATTACAATCGATTATTTCGATTTCTTTTTTTTGATAAATTAGTTTCATATTTATTCACCTATATAAATTCTAACAGATACTTAAATTAAAGTCTAGACATTACAAAAAAGTAGTAAAAAAAATATATATGTGTTATACTAATTATAGGTGGTAGAATGACAAAAAGAGTAAGAAAAAAAAGAAGAAAAATAAAAGTTATAAGAGTAATATTAGCTTTAATTATATTAATAGCTATTTCTTTTGCTATTTATGGATTATATCGTTTTGGCAAAAGTAAAATAGTAATTATCAATAAAGAATATTATTTATCTAACAACGTTAATTTAGTTGATACCTATAGCTATGATGATGAAAATAGTACGATGACTAAGGAAAATGAGTTAACTCGTGGTAAAAAAGTAAAGTCACATAATGAAACAAAAACAATCGATGAAGTAGATTATATTAAAGTTACATTAGATGACTCAGAATTTTACGTAAAAAAAGATAATCTTACGGAAGACAAGAATAAGATAGTGACGGAAACTGAAAAATATGTGAGAACCTCGGTTACTGTCTATGAAAACGAAAAAGATTCGAAGATTAAATCATTTATAAAAAAAGGTAGCCATTTAGAAGTCCTTGGCTATGATTATTATAATGAAGAAGACGGCTTAGTTAATATGTATAACATTAAAAAAGATGATATCGAAGGCTGGGTATATCGTAAATATTTAGTTGATAGCGAGGCAGATGCCTTGGCTAATTATAATGAAAATGGTGTTTATGATAAACACAAGGATAGAAAATACGGAATAGAACTTTATGGAGGCAAAGCCTCTACATTGGATTATTATCCATATGAAAGAGAAGAGTTTGATGATAATAAACTTTTAAAAAATGCTAAATCAATGTATTTAAATGGTGGTAGTAATGTTATTGGACAAGTTGATAGCTATATTGATATCGCTAAATCTTCAGGCGTTAATGCTATGGTAGTTGATATTAAAGATGGGGCTTTGGCTTATCCAGTAGAAATAGCTAAAAAGTATTCACCAACTGCTTATGGAACTGCAATCAACAGTTTTGATACATATAAAAAAGCAATCGATAAAATTAAAGCTGCTGGAATATATGCTATTGGAAGAATAGTCGTTTTTAACGATCCACATTATGGCAAGGATCATCCAGAAGATTGTATTACTTCACCAGTATCATATAGAACATGGCCTTCTGCATATAGTAGAGGTGCTTGGGAATACAATGTTGAATTAGCTAAAGCGGCTGTAAAAGATATGGGATTTAACGAAATTCAATTTGATTATGTTAGATTCCCAGAAGATGCATATAATATGTCTACTAATTCCAGTACCAATTTTAGAAATGCATATGGTGAAGAAAAAGCAGAAGCTGTACAGAATTTCTTGTATTATGCAACCGATCAGATTCATCGTGTTGGAGCATATCTTTCAGTAGATGTTTTTGGAGAATGTTCTAGTACGTATGTTACTTCATATGGACAATATTGGCCGGCTATATCAAATATCGTCGACGCCATTAGTTCAATGCCATATACCGATCATTTTGGCAGAAATGTCGATACGTGGTCTAATGCATATCAAACAGTTTATAACTGGGCTAAAGGAGCAGCTGATAGACAAAAAGAAATTCCGACGCCAGCAGTAGCTAGAACATGGGTTACGGCATATGATACACCATATTGGAATCCAACTGTGGTATATGGGGCTAACAAAATAAGTGACCAAGCTCAAGCATTAGTTGACGCTGGACTTGATGGAGGATTTATTACTTGGAACTCAGCTTCAAATTTATACAAATACAATCAAATAAAAAGTGCATTTGCTAAAGATTATACTAAAAAGGGGTAATGAAAGGATAAACAAATGATAATAGAAGTAGAAAACAAAAAATATGAATTAATAAAAAATTATAAAGATGGGTTTAGTCAAGAAGAATTTGAAGCAAAGTATACTGATTACTTTTATGATTACGATTATATTGTCGGTGATATTGCTTATGGAAAATTAAGATTAAAAGGATTTTATGATGCCAAAAATAAAAAAGTCAACAAAATTAATAATTATAAAAACGTTGAAACTTATCTAAAAAAGTATTGTGCAAATGATTGCAAATATTTTATATTAAAAAAGTTAATTTCTGAAAAAAAATAATGTCAAAATATTGTCAATATATGAAATGTATGTTATTATTGTTTTATAGAGTAGTGAGGAGGAGACACTTTGGACAAAAAGAAATTGATAGGCACAATAGTTGGGGTAGCGGCTTTTGTTGCTTTAATAGCTAGTGCAACATATGCATGGCTTACTGCTACCGCAACCGTTGAGAACGGTACATTAAATACAGGTTCAAGAAACTTTGTTATTAACTATACAAAAGGAACCGATTTGTCAGATTTGCCAATTAGAACATATACGACAGCTGCTGCAGTTACTGCTGGCGATCCTGCAACAATCACAGTTAAAGCAGGTAAAGCTTTATCTACTACGCCACCAGGAAACTTGACATTAACTTTGGTTACGTCATCTGATGCGGCTGGAGTTGTTAGTGCAGGAGCATTAAAATATGCTGTAAAAGCTGGTTCCGGTTCAGTTACAGCTCCACAGACAGTAACTAGTAATAGCCAGGCATTGGTTCTTAGTGGAACTAGTACAACAACGTATAAGCTAACTTCTACAACACAAGTTAACTTTATCGTGTATGTATGGTTAGATACTGAAAAAGTAACTGGAAGTATGGCCGGAAAAGCTTATAGTGGATATATACAAGCAACAGCGAGTCAATTGGAATCATAATTATATGGAGGGAGATTAATATATGAAAGACAATACAAAAGTTATAATATCTATAGTTCTTGTAGCTCTAATAATTGTGTTAGTTGGTGGCGGAACTTATGCATATTGGCAATGGCAGTCAAACACAACTCAACAAACAAACATTACGGTTACAATACCTAGTCAAGGTAATATTACAATGAAGATTGATGGTGGTGGCGATATTACTACGAAAACTTTGGCACCAGCTCAATGTACTAATACTACTTATGCAATTCAAAGAAAAGTTAAAGTAACGGCCGAAAATGGTACAAGTACTCCAATGAAAGGTACAATTGCATTAAATGTAGCGGCTTTAACAGCAGCTCAAGGTACACTTAATAGTACGAATAAGGCTTCTATAAAGTATGCTCTTGTTTCAACGGATGCTACTCAATATGCAGCTACAGGTTTTTCAAAAACAGGTGATGCTTGTGCGACTAGTGCAGCTGCAAGTGGAACATTTGGTTCAGTTTCTACCGGTGGAACGATAACTTTAATTAATAATTTATCAATCGTAGCTAATAATACTACTACAGCATATTATGAATTATATTTGTGGATAGATAAAGGTTATACAGGAGCTACTACTACAGGAACTTCTATAACTGACCCACTTCAAGATTTAACAATCAGATTAACTTGGACTGGTTCAATGACTAACCAAGTATAAAAAAAGACTCTTAAAAAAGAAATCTTTAGATAAAGAAGTTTGGATAATTATTATTTATAACTTCTTTTTTTGTGACTAAATCTTTATGTTTATTATCTTTAATTAGTTTTGATTGTTTACTAGTTTCGTTATTAAATGATTTAGCCAATTGTAGTATGCTTTTCATATTATTGAACATAGGCTTTGCTTGTCTAACTAAAGGAATTGTCTGATTCATAACATTGATTGTTTTACTGGCACCATTTAATAATCCATTCCAATTAAATGCTTTGATACTATTTACAATTCTATTTAATAATCCAAGTCTTCCTGATGCTATATATCCATTTGGTAGATTAATTGGGTTAATCAAATGTGGTCCCATGTTGGGAATAAAATATCTTCCTGGGTTCATAATTTGTTCCTTCCTATATTAATATATGTAAAATAACTAAAAAAAGTGTTAAAAATCTATTATTTATGGTACAATATATTATAGATGAATAGTAAGGTGGTGGGAAATGTGAATACGAATGATGTTAATAATCAAAATGTTCAAAAAGGCGCTGTTAATATGGATGTTTCACAGCCAGTTAATAATAATGTTCAACAACCCACAGCTATAAAAACCGATTTTTCTGATTCAAAACCAGAAAAGAAACATACGGTTAAATTAGTAAGATTTAAATATAAAGTAAAAGATAAAGATGGTAAAATAATCGATAGCTATTTAGATGCTGAAACTCGATTGGATGTCGAATCTTTCTTATTAAACAAAGCATACGAAATAATATCTATAGAGGAAGATAAACTTTATACTAGTTTAGGATTAGCTTCTTTACTTGCCGCTAGAAAAATGTCATCTAAAGATTTAAATTTCTTTTTGATGCAGTTATCAACATATGTAAAATCCGGTATTCCATTACTTGATTCAGTTGAAATATTAAGTAGACAAGCAAAAAACAGCAATGTAAAAATGCTGTACCGAAAAATTGTATTTGAACTTAGTCGTGGTGCTACATTTAGTCAATGTTTAGCAAAACAAGGTAATGTTTTTCCAAGAATGCTAATTAATATGTTAAAAACTTCTGAAATGACCGGAGATTTAACTGGCGTTTTAGATGAAATGGCAGATTATTATAAAAGACAAGATAGTAATCGTAAGCAAATAATAAATGCTATGACTTATCCATCTGTATTGATGATTTTTGCTTTTGGTGTTTTAACATTTGTTATTACCTATGTTGTTCCGGCATTTACGAAAATGTATTCGACTACTGGTTCATCTTTACCAAAATTAACTTTGACAATTATGAGTATAAGTAATTTTATTATCGATAATGGTCTTTATCTCATAGCTGGTTTAATTTTTGTAGTATTAGTAATTACAATGTTGTATAAATCATCTGTAAAGGTAAGGTATGCACTACAAGCATTTGTTATGCATATACCAGTTGTTGGCGAAATTATTAAATATAATCAAGTAGTAACATTTACAAGTACATTCTCAGCTTTAATAAAGCACGATGTATTTATTACCGATAGTATGGATATATTAAGTAAAGTAACCGATAACGAAATATATAAAAAAATTATTGCTGAAGCCATAAGCAATCTAAGTAGAGGTAATGGCTTATCAGTGGCATTTAAAGGACATTGGGCATTTCCAACAACGGCATATGAAATGTTGTTAACTGGTGAGAAGACTGGAAAACTTGGTGAAATGATGGAACACGTTTCGGCATATTATCAAGAAGAACAAACTAATATTGTTACTAGATTAAAAAGCTTGATAGAGCCAATAATGATTGTTCTATTAGCAGTTATGGTAGGTATTATTTTACTATCAGTTGTTTATCCAATGTTCGATATATACAAAACAATCATATAAGGAGTAACTATGGATCAATTATATCTAATAATGTTTTTTGTCCTTGGAACAGTTATGGGATCGTTTTATCACGTAATTGCTACAAGATTATCTAAAGGGTTATCAATCGTTAAACCAGCTTCTCACTGTGAGAACTGTAATAGTACATTAAAATGGTATGAATTGATTCCTATTATTTCGTATATTATTCAGGGTGGTAAGTGTCGTCATTGTAAAGCAAAACTATCTGTTAGTTATTTACTAATGGAAATTTGTACAGGAATACTATTTTCCGTATGTTATCATGTTTTCGGTTTTAGTTTAGAATTATTAATTGCATTAATATTTGTATCAAGTTTAATAACAATTATAATAAGTGATATCGAATATATGATAATTCTTGATGAAGTATTAATATTCTCATCATTGGCGATAATAATTATAGATATATTTTGTTATGGACTATATGAAACATCAGTAAAAGCTTTATGTGGTGTTGGAGCATTTGCTACGATGATGTTTATAAAGAAAATAGGAGATGTTCTTTTTAAACAAGAATCACTTGGTGGTGGCGATATCAAATTAATGTTTTTAATAGGATTGGTTATTGGATATCCAATGTCTATTTGTAATATCTTTTTTGCAACATTTATTGCATTTCCAATAGCGTTATTTTTATTAGTTACTAAGAAGGATAATATTATTCCATTTGGTCCATTTTTAAGTATGTCGGCTATTATATTATATATTTGGGGACTTACTTTTGTGGATGTAATAAATTTTATAGTTGAATAATAGAAAGAGGTTATATTATGAGTAAAAAATCAATAATTATAATTTTACTAGTATTATTATCAATAGGTATTATATCGCTATATACGACTTTTGCATACGATGAAGAAGCTCGTGTATTAGATCATTCATCGGCTGATTATAATTTGATTTATTCTTTAAAAGAAGATTCAAATAGATATGTGTCAGTAGCTGTAAACGAAGAAAAATATGTCGATATTTATTTACATAATACATATAAATCTACAGTAAGATATGGAATGTATTATTATTTAGTTAATCCTAAGAAACTACCTGAAGGGGTAGCAATATCTTTGGCACCAACTTCTAGTAATTTATTAGAAGATACGATTCAGGCAGATGGCGAGAAAACAGTTTCAATAAGAATAGTAAATAATTCTCAAGATAATGTTGATTTAATTGTTGGAGCACTTGTTGGTTTTGAAAATGGCCATATTGAAGAAATATTAAAAGAAGGGGAAGTATTGATTAAATAGGAGAGGAGAAAAAAATGAAAAAAATAGCTATAAATGGATTCGGAAGAATAGGAAGATTAGTTTTTAGAATAATTGAAGAACTTGATGATATGGAGGTTGTTGCTGTTAATGATTTGTCATCACCAGAGGAACTTGCATATTTATTAAAATATGATACTAATCACGGAAGATATAACAAAGAAGTAACTTTCGATGATAAGGCAATTTATGTAGAAAAGAGAAAAGTACTTGTATATTCTGAAATGGAACCAAATAATTTACCATGGGGAGAACTTGGAATCGATGTTGTATTAGAATGTACCGGTAAGTTTACTAGTTATGAAAAGGCTATGTTACATATAGATGCAGGAGCTAAAAAAGTATTAATTTCAGCGCCTGGTAAAGGAGAAATGAAAACAGTCGTATACAATGTAAATGAAGATATCTTAGATGATAATGATATTATTGTTTCTGCGGCTTCTTGTACTACTAACTGTTTGGCTCCAGTATTAAAAGTATTAGATGATAATTTTGGAATTGTTAAAGGTAATATGACAACTATTCATGCGTATACTAATGATCAAGTTACTTTAGATGTTTCTCATAAGAAGGGTATCTATGAAAGAAGAGGCAGAGCTTGTGCTATGAATATGGTACCTACTTCAACGGGAGCAGCAAAGGCTATCGGTCAAGTATTACCAAATTTAGATGGAAAAATATTTGGAAGTGCAATTAGAGTACCAGTATCAGATGGTTCTTTAATCGATTTAGTGGTGGAGTTATCGATAAGTACTACTCGTGAAGCTATCAATAGAGCGTTTAAAGAAAATGCTAATGAAACACTTCATTACACTGAAGATCCGATTGTTTCTTCAGATATTATATCTTCAACTTGTGGAGCAACAGTAGATGCTAATTTAACAAATATCCTTGAAGTTGATGGAGAACAATTGGTACATGTTATCGCTTGGTATGATAATGAAATGGGATATTCATATCAAATGGTTAGGACATTACAAAAAATGTAGGGCAAATAAAAGCCCTTTTTAAGTTGAATAAAAATTAATAATTATAGAGTTGAAATAAAATTAAAAATATGCTATTATTATTATAGGTTACTCTATAATAGAAAAGAAGGTGATATTGTGGAATTTAAAAAGTTTTTAATTGTTCTCAGTATCACTATATCTATATTAATAGGCATTATGTTTGGAGCAAGTTATGGTTGGTATGCATATCAAAATGCTGAAACTAGAGTTGGTGGTAGTACAAAAAAAGAAGCTCCATCAGTAGTATTTGCACAAAATGAATATATATTTTCTAAAGTGACACAACCAATCCTTGATGAAGATAGATATAATTATGCAAATAAGAATAGTTTTACAATAACATTGGACGATAATGTTAAAGATTATCAAACAGGTGTTGAAATATCTTTAAAGGACATTTTAATGGCGCCTGAATTGAGAAATGCCAATTATAAATATGAATTATTACAAGATGGTGAGACTGTAGCTAAAGGTGATTTTAGTAATCTTGGAAGTACAACAGTTTTAAGATTATTACCAATGACTATCTTAAATCCAGTTGCTTATCCAACTACATATACATACGAACTATATATTTGGTTAAGTGATGATGGAAGTAATCAAAACGAATTAATGAACAAAGTTTTTAGTGCCAAAATTAGTGTTAATAGTGCAGTAAAAAGATAAAAGGAAGTGGTCAATATGAAAAGACAAGTATTGTATGCAATCGGTGCTGTTTTAATTATGGCAGTGGTAATTGTTGGCAGTACTTATGCTTTCTTTTCATCATCTATTGGTGGAAATAGAAATATTACGGCTGATTCTTCAGATTTTTCAGTTATATATACTGGAGGTACTGAAATTAATGGTGAGATGCCTGTGACAACTGATAAAACTAATGCTTTTAGTACGTCTGTTAATATTAGAATGGCGGAAAATAGTGTATTAGCTGTCGGTACGTTATATATAACAATTGAAAGTATTAGTGAAAATTTAAGAATTCCAGGATTTAAATGGGAAGTATATAAAGTTGTAAATAATTCTGAAGTTCTTCAAAGTAGGGGAAACTTCAATGGTTATAACGATACTAATAATAATGTTGTGACGATTGTTAATAATTATCAATTATCAACAACAAATACAACTTTTGTGATATATCTATGGGTCGATGGTACTTTGACTAATAACAATGTATTGGGTGGTATTTTTTCTGGATATATTGGGGCTTATACGATGCCATTTACTGGAGAACTATAATAAACATAATATATTTTATATTACATATAATAAAGTATCATATGATGATAGAGAAAACACAAGTGTTTGTGTTTTTTTCTATTTAATGATATACTCATAATGAGGTAAAAATATGAAACATGTATTTAGAATAATAGTAATCGTATTAATTATTATATTTGCTATAAATCTATATGTAATATTGGTTACTAGAAATAAGATTAAAACTGAAATAAAAGATGATGAATTTGATTGTATATTAGTTTTAGGAGCAAGTATTCGCGGTAATGGACCAAGCCCTATGCTTGAAGATCGTCTTTTAGCAGCAATAGAATTATATGAATCAGGTATTGCACCTAAAATTTTAGTGAGTGGCGATCACGAATATAATGATTATGATGAAGTAAATGTTATGAAAAATTATCTAAAAGAAAAAGGAATTCCTTCAGAAGATATTTTTATGGATCATGCTGGTTTATCTACATATGATAGCGTATATCGCGCTAAAAAAATATTTAAAGCAAATAAAGTAGTAATAGTAACACAAAAATATCACTTATATCGTTCACTTTATATTGCTAAAAGTATCAATCTTAAAGCTTATGGATATGCTGCAAGTAAACAAGAATATAGCAATCAATTTAAGCGAGATATAAGAGAAATTGCTGCAAGAGTAAAAGATTTCTTTAAATGTATTATAAGACCAGAACCATCATATTTAGGTAAAGTTATTCCAATTAGTGGCAATGGTGATAAAACTAACGATGATAAAGAAAATTAACAGTTATTTAATAACTGTTTTTTTATTTAATTATTTTTAACAAAAAGTTAACTATTTATTAAAAAATATGTTATAATATATTCCAGTTTGGGAGTGGTAGTGTGAAAACAGATGATTTTGATTATTATTTACCAGAAGAATTAATTGCCCAAACACCATTAGTAAAAAGAGATGAGTCTAAATTGATGGTCGTAGATCGTAAGACTGGAGAAATAACACATGATACTTTTTATAATATTATTGATTATTTAAATAAAGATGACGTAATGGTGTTAAATGATACGAAAGTATTGCCAGCTAGAATTATCGGTGCGAAAGAAGATACTGGGGCAGTTATTGAATTATTATTATTAAAAAATATAGAGAAAGACACATGGGAAGTATTAGCAAAACCAGCTAAAAGAATTAAAGTAGGAAGTATTATTTCCTTTGGTAATGGTGAGTTAAAAGCTAAATGTACGGCTATAGGTGAAGAAGGAATAAGAATTGTCGAATTCTTATATGAAGGTATATTTTTAGAAATATTAGATAAACTAGGAACTATGCCATTACCACCATATATTAAGACAAAATTAAATGATAAAGACAGATATCAAACGGTGTATGCAAAAAATATTGGTTCTGCCGCAGCACCTACAGCAGGACTTCATTTTACAAAAGAATTATTATCAAAAATAGAGAAAAAAGGAATAAAAATATGTTATATAACCTTACATGTTGGACTTGGTACATTTAGACCAGTAAATGTTCAAAATGTTAAAGAACATAAAATGCATAGTGAGTATTATCAAATGAGTAGAGAAGTAGCGGATATTTTAAACGATGCTAAAGCAAGTGGTAAAAGAATTATTTCGGTTGGTACTACGTCAACAAGAACATTAGAGACAGTAATTAATAAATATGGAGAATTTAGAGAAACTTCAGGTTGGACTGATATATTTATTTATCCCGGATATGAATTTAAGGCAATAGATGGTCAAATAACTAATTTTCATCTACCTAAGTCAACTTTGATAATGTTAGTTTCGGCATTTGCTTCTAAAGAAATAATCTTAAATGCCTATAATGAGGCAGTAAAAAATAACTATCGTTTCTTCTCTTTTGGAGATTCAATGTTTATAAAATAAGCTAAAAAGTGTAAAATTTGTGTCAAATTAACAAAAAGTTAATTAAATTAAAAGTAATCTACAAGTTTTTTTTGAATATCATTATTGGAGGGATAAATAAATGAATATCACTAATGAGATGATTAACGAAATCAGAAATAAAGTTGATATTGTCGAAGTAATATCAAAATATGTCCCTCTAGTTCAAAGAGGAAAAAACTATTTTGGAGTTTGTCCATTCCATGATGATCATTCTCCAAGTATGAGTGTATCTAAAGAAAAACAAATATTTACTTGTTTTTCATGCGGAGCAACAGGAAATGTATTTACTTTTGTAGCTGATTATGAACATATAGGATTTTACGATGCGGTAAGATTACTTGGCAATGGTGTGGGTTATAATTTAGGTAATGCTACTACAAAGAAGAATAAAAATGCTGATGCCTATGAAATATATGATTTGGCAACTAAGTTTTATCAAAATAATTTGAGTACAGCGCTTGGTAAAAATGCCAACGATTATCTAACTAATCGTAAGATAGATAAGGATACTGTTAAGAAATTTAAGATAGGATTATCTGTTTCTAAAACATCTTTGACTGATTATTTGTTGGGAACAGGTAAAACTTTAAAGCAATTAATAGATTTAGGTTTAAGTAATGATAATGGAACTGATTTATTCATTAATAGAATAATGTTTCCATTATATGATTTAGAAGGAAATGTTGTTGCATTTTCTGGGAGAATATATAACACTAAAGATGGTAGTAAATATATAAATACCAAAGAAACTAGTATTTTTAAAAAAGGAAACATTCTCTACAATTATCATAATGCTAAAGAAATGCTTAAAAAGAATGATGCAGTAATTGTTATGGAAGGTTTTATGGATGTAATTAGAGCTGATACGATAGGGATTACTAATTGTATAGCTACAATGGGAACGGCTTTAACTAAGCAAAATGCTCAATTATTAAAGAAGATGGCTAATAATATAATATTATGTTTTGATGGTGATAAAGCAGGAGAGGAAGCAACAGTAAGTGCTATTAATGTCTTGAAAGAAATAGATGTAACTCCTAAAGTAGTAAGACTTGAAGAGGACTTAGATCCTGATGAATACATACTTAAGTATGGTGCTAATGGCTTTAAAGCTAAAATAGAAAATCCTATAAGTACAATTGAGTTCTTGATGGAACAACATAAAAATAATAAGAATTTAACTGATATAGAAGATATAACTAAATATATTAATGAATCATTAAGTGATTTATTACAAGAAGAAGATACAGTATTAATTGATTTAACACTTAAAAAGATGGCTGCACAATATAAAATCGATTATGAAGTATTAAATAATAGATATAAGGAACTAAAAAGTAAACAAAAACCAAAGATAGTAAAAGTTGTCGAAAATAAACAAGTTAAGTATAATCAATATGAATTAGCATCACGTAATTTAATATGTTATATGTTAAAAGATGAAGATGTAATTAAACGAGTAGAGAAAGAAGTAACATTTTTTCCTAATGATTTAATAAGAACATTAGCTAATGAAATAATATTTTATTATCATAAATATGGAGTATTAAAGGTGGCCGATTTTATTAGCTATATTGCCAATAATGAGGAAGAATTAAAATTATTTAACGAGATATTAAGTATTGATAATTTAGCTGCTGAATATAGTAATGAAGAAATAGATGATTATATTAAAGTGATAAATTCATATCCAGTAAAGAAAAAAGAAAGTGAATTAAAAGAAAAGTTAAAGAAGGAAACTGATCCTTTAAAACAGGCAAAAATTTTAAGTGAAATAATGTCACTAAAGGGAGTGAAAGAATAATGATTGAAGAAATTAAAACATATGAAGAGAGAAAGAAAGAGTTAATAGCACTAGGTACCGAAGCAGGATATATAACTTATGAACAATTAGCAACTTCATTAAAAGGGTTGGATTTAGATAGCGATACATTGGATGATTTATATAATAGTTTGATGGAAGCTAACATTCAAGTTGTAACAGATGAAGATTTAGCTGGTGAAGGTGAAGATGATTCATCATCTGGTGGTATTGAAGAGATTCTTCAAGATAGCGATTTAGCAAAAGAATTAACAATTAATGACCCAGTTAGAATGTACTTGAAGGAAATTGGTAAAATTAGCTTGCTTACATTAGATGAAGAAATGGAATTATCAAAGAAAATAGTCGAAGGTGATGAAGAAGCTAAAAATAAATTAGCTGAATCAAACCTAAGACTTGTCGTATCAATTGCTAAAAGATATGTTGGTCGTGGTATGTTATTTCTTGATTTAATTCAGGAAGGAAATATTGGACTAATGAAAGCAGTAGAAAAATTTGATGCTGAAAAAGGATATAAATTTTCTACATATGCTACTTGGTGGATTAGACAAGCTATTACAAGAGCGATAGCTGATCAAGCAAGAACTATAAGAGTACCAGTTCATATGGTTGAAACAATCAATAGGTTATCACGTTATCAAAGACAATTGACACTTGAATTGAATCGTGAACCAACTGAAGAAGAATTAGCTAAAAAAATGCATTTATCTTTAGATAAAGTAAGAGAAGTTATAAAAATAGCTCAAGAACCAGTTTCACTAGAGACACCAATCGGTGAAGAAGATGATTCTCATTTAGGTGATTTTGTAAAGGATGAAAGAACAATGTCACCAGAAGAATACACAGTTCACGAATTATTAAAGGATGAAATATCTGATGTTTTACTTACTTTAACAGAGCGTGAAGAGCAAGTATTAAGACTTAGATTTGGTTTAGATGATGGTTGCTGTAAGACACTTGAAGAAGTAGGGCAAATGTTTGGAGTAACAAGAGAAAGAATTAGACAGATTGAAGCAAAAGCATTAAGAAAATTACGTCATCCATCAAGAAGTAGAAAATTAAAGGACTTTTTAAATGATTAAATTATCTAAAAGACTAGAAGCTATTTCTAGTCTTGTTCCTATTAATTCAAGTGTAATAGATATTGGTTGTGACCATGCACTATTAGATATCTATTTATATCAAAAGAAGATAGTAAAAAAAGCAATAGCATCTGATATCAATGAAAATGCTTTAAAAAATGCTAGGGATAATATTAAAAAATATAAATTAGAGGATGATATTGAAGTTAGACTCGGTAATGGGCTTGATACTTTGAATGAAGAAGATAAAGTAGATACGATTATTATTTCTGGTATGGGGGCTCATACGATTATCGGTATTTTAAAAAATAATTTAGA
The DNA here is from genome assembly GCA_947304495.1 of uncultured Clostridia bacterium. Next base: position 14,831 of record CAMZBG010000025.1, read on the forward strand.
TAAACTAAAAAACATTGAAACAATTATTGTTCAAAGTAATACTAAATTAGAATTTTTAAGAAGAGAAATAGCAAAAATTAACTATTACATAGCTGATGAAGTTATCGTTTTAGATAATAAAAAAACATATATAATTATTAAGCTAATAAAAGGTAAGAAAAGATATACCAAAAAAGAAATGTATTTTGGACCAGTATTATTAAAAAAACGAGATAAATTATTTGTAGAATACTATCAGAAAGAATTAGAAAAATTAAATATATTTTTAAAACTTATGCCTAAAAATAATATTATTTCACGATATAAGATAAAAAAAGAAATAAGACTATACAAAAATGTTGTATAGTCTTATTTTTAATAGCTAAATAATTGACAAAATGTAATTAAAATGTTAGCATTTAAGTAAAGAATGAAAGGAGAAATATGGAAGCAAATAAAGAAACAAGTAACACTGGTCTTGTATTATTATTGGTATTAATAATTCTTGGGTTAGCTGGTTTTATTGCATACGATAAAGGTTTAATAAGTATTAATACTAACAGTGAAGAACAAAGTTGTGATTGTCCAAAATGTGAGACACAAACTAATGTAGTATTGAAAAATGAGAATGAAACAATTTGGGTTGACGATATTTCATTAAAGGTAGAAAATGGTGATATTAAATTTGCAACTAAAAATAAAGAAAAAGAAGCGACATTATCAGGTGTTAATGCTAAATACATCTATATAGGTCATACGAATGATTCTGCGACAATTCATCTATTTTATATAAATAATAATAATGAGTTGTATGAAAAAAATTTGGTGTCAGGCGTTAGAAATACACTTGAAGATGTTCATAATGGAACTGCAGACACTGTACCATTCGTTTATACTGATTTGCTAGATGATGGAGGAACTAAAATCAAAGATAATGTTGTCGGATTTGTTGGAAATTTTTCAAATACTGGCACGGATTATAATCATAGATTTATACAAGTTCTATTAAAAGACGGTACTATTTATAATTATAACTATTTTAAAATGTAAACAGAAAGCATAAGTAAAAAAACTTATGCTTTTTTATCTAACAAAAAAAGCAAGTTAACTTGCTTTAATATCAATCTGGTGACCCGTATGCGATTCGAACGCATGACCCTTTGATTAAAAGTCAAATGCTCTACCTGCTGAGCTAACGGATCATTAGTGGTTGCCTCGGCTAGACTCGAACTAGCGAATGTCACAGTCAAAGTGTGATGCCTTACCGCTTGGCTACGAGGCAATATATAAACCATCTAGCCAAAACAAAAGTGGTGGAGGGACATGGATTTGAACCATGGAACCCGAAGGAACAGATTTACAGTCTGCCGCGTTTGACCACTTCGCTATCCCTCCAAAAAAAAGATGGTGCCGAAAACAGGAATTGAACCCGTAACCTACTGATTACAAGTCAGTTGCTCTACCAATTGAGCTATTTCGGCAAATAATAATGGTGGGCGATACAGGACTCGAACCTGTGACCCCCTGCTTGTAAGGCAGATGCTCTAACCAACTGAGCTAATCTCCCATCATATTGTCTTATTTAGTACCGTTTAAAGGCGGCACTAATCCTGTAGACACTTAATAATATACCACGAGAAGAATTTTATGTCAACAATTTTTTTTACATTTTGTCCATTATCTCTTTAATCTTTTCATTTATCCATAAGTCTAAATGTTCTTTAAGTGGTTCAAAGCCATTAGAAAAACTATCATCATTGTTGATAATTTTACCATTATTACGGTAATCAATATTCTTAATACTAAGCTTAAATTTATTATTTTCTTTATCTATTTCTACAACTTGAGCATATATCTTATCTTTGATTTTAATGTAATCATTGATATTCTTTACGTAACCAGAAGATATTTCAGAAATATGAATAAGTCCATCATATTTATTATTAATTAAGACAAAAGCTCCATATTTTTGAATTCCAGTAACTACTACTTCAATGATATCATTAACTTTTATATCATCCATATAATCACTCCAACTCGTATGTATTATATCATTATTTTGGCTATTTTCAAATAATTCATTGAAAAATATACAAAAAAATATTATAATTACTAACGGGTGAGCATAATGGAAATAGAAAAGAAAATAAATAAAGTATTAGATAGAATTAGACCATATTTACAAAATGATGGTGGAGATGTTGTTTTTCAAAGATATGAAAATGGAGTTGTATATGTCAAACTAACTGGAGCATGTAGCAATTGCCCATTAATCGATAATACTTTAGAAAGTGGTATTGAAGAAGCAATTATTAATGAAATTCCAGAAGTAATAAAAGTAGTAAATGAAGAGTAATCTTCTTTTTATTTATATGTATTATTTAACCAAGCTATATCTTCAATATTATATCTTTTTTTAAATAAAGCAATTATACTTGCTAAATACTTTTCATATTCATTTAATTTATCAGTAATTTTTAAAATTATTTTTTCATCTTTATTATAGATTAAGATATCTTCATATAAGTTGAAATAGAAACTAGGATACATTATTCTAGATACGATTAGCTTTATATCGGTTAACGATAAATTATATTCGTTAAGATATTTGTTTAATTCATTATAAATATTTTTATTATTGACAAAAAAACTATTCTTAATATATTCAGCAATATCTCTAGCTTGATAATCAAATATCATATTGAGAGGATTATAGATATCTTCTAAGGTATTAATTTTTTTATGACTTATGACATATCGATAATTAGGATCAATTTTGATATCATTATAATAGCTAATAGCGTTTTCAGCCATGCCAATAAAATAATTAAAACTATCAGTTATAATGGGATATTTTTTACCATTCTCGTTAATTAAATCTTCTAAATAATCAATTTTTTTACTCCAAAGATTTCCCCAGTTAATATTTAGCTTATATGTATATAGTATATTCGCTATGTTATTTATATCCTCTAATGAAATACTTTTATTATCGTTTACATATATTTTTATTAATATATAGTTAATCCCATTATAGCTACTTATATAATTACCATCTTTATTTATAATTATTTCACTTATTAATGTATGATTTAGTAATTGTTTATCAATATATATTATAAGATTTAAATTGATTGTATTATCTATTATATATAGTTTATAATTATATCCATTATAGTTAAAATAATAATACTTATCGTTATAGATTATATTCTTAATTTTAAGGTTATAAAAGTATTCAATAAAGTTATTCATGATAATCCCTCAATAAAGTTTATTCTTAATTTACAAAATAATGTAAAAATAAATTAGTAGTAAAAAAGTTTGACAAAATAAAATTACTTCGTATATAATTGGAAAGAAAGGACGGAATTGTATGTCAAAAAAATTAGTAATTGTGGAGTCTCCAAGTAAAAGTAAAACAATTGAAAAATACCTAGGAAGTGATTATAAAGTAGTTAGTTCTTTAGGACATATCAGAGACTTATCAACAACAGGTAAATATGGTTTCGGAATAGATATAGATAATAATTTTAAACCAAATTATGAAATAATAAAAGGCAAGAAAAAATTAGTTAGTGATTTAAAAAAATACGTAAATGATGCTTCTTATGTATATTTAGCAACCGACCCCGATAGAGAGGGAGAAGCTATATCATGGCATTTATATGATACATTAGGATTATCGAAAGACAAATATAAACGTATTGTTTTTAATGAAATTACTAAAGATGTTATTTTATCTAGTTTTAATAAAGCTAGAGATATCGACGATAATTTAGTAAAATCACAAGAAACAAGAAGAATGCTCGACAGGATTATCGGATTTAGATTAAGTAAATTGATGCAATCAAAAACAGGTGGTAAATCTGCCGGTCGTGTACAGAGTGTGGCTTTAAAATTAATTGTCGATAGAGAAAGAGAAATTGAAGCATTTATACCAGAAGATTATTATGAAATAGATGCAATTTTTTCTGAATTTGATGCTAAATTAGATACATATAATCATGAAAAAATAGAGATTAAAACCGAAGACGAAGCTAAAGAAATTCTCGCTAAATTAGCTAAAGAGTTTGTTATTGAATCAGTAGATAAACAAGCTAAAAATAAAAAAGCAAGACCACCATATATAACTTCAACATTACAACAAGATGCTTCAACTAAATTAAATTTTACATCTAAAAAGACAATGTCATTAGCACAAAAACTATATGAAGGTGTTACTTTAAAAGATGAAACTGTCGGTTTAATTACTTATATGAGAACTGATTCCATTAGATTATCAGATGAATTTATCAAATCAACATATGGTTTTATTAAAGGTACTTATGGTGAAGAATATATTGGTTATGTGAAAACAACAAAGAAAACAGATAATGTTCAAGATGCCCATGAGGCTATTAGACCGACAAGTATTAATAGAACACCAGAATCAGTTAAAGAATACTTATCTAATGATGAATATAAATTATATAGAATGATTTATTATCGTGCTTTAGCATCACTTATCAAAGATGCTAAAGTAGAAGCCACAACAGTAATCTTAGACAATAATAATTATCAATTTAAGGCAACGGGTAGTGTCCTAATTTTTGATGGTTATCTAAAAGTATATAGTGATTATGAGGAAAATAACGATGTTATTTTACCGGATTTTAGTGAATATAAAGATAATAAAATAGAAGCAAATGAAGTTAATTATACGATGCATACGACTAAACCTCCAGCAAGGTATACAGAAAGTAAGTTAATTAAAGAAATGGAAACTTTGGGAATTGGAAGACCTTCAACGTATGCAACGACAATCGGTATTTTATCTGAGAGAGGTTATGTAAAAATTATTGATAAGAAATTTCATCCAACGGAAATTGGAATTGAAACTACCGATAAATTACAAGAGTTTTTTAAGGATATTATCAATGTCGACTATACTAGAGAAATGGAAGAAGATTTAGATAAAATTGCTGATGGCAATCTTGTATATACGACACTATTATCAAGATTTTATAATGAGTTTGAACCTAAAGTAAAAGAAGCATTTAGTAATATGGAGAAGAAACCGGCTGAAGAAACTGGTGAACTATGTCCAAATTGTGGTAGTCCACTTGTGATTAAGAAAAGTAAATATGGTACTTTTGTAGCATGTTCTAATTATCCAAATTGTAAATATATTAAACAACCAGATAAAGAGATGCCAAAAGAGATTATTCCTTGTCCTAAATGTGATGGTATGGTAGTTGAAAAGAAGACAAGAAAAGGGAAAATCTTTTATGGATGTAATCATTATCCAAAATGTGACTTTGCTAGTTGGGATGAACCAATAGACGAAAAATGTCCAGAATGTGGTAATATTCTTGTAAAGAAAGATAAAAAAATAAAATGTTCTAGTTGTGATTATGAAAAATAGGAATAAAGATGATGTATCCTGTTTAGTTGACACGTATTAAAAAATAATACGTGTTTTCTA